>NZ_RAWP01000001.1:0-241189 GCF_003668935.1 Corallococcus sp. AB032C
GAGGAGATCGCCGCCGACGAGGCCCTGTCCCTGGACGACGACGCCGGGCACACGCCCTCCACCGCCAGCGCGGCGCTGGACGAAGCAGAGGAGATCAACGACGACGAGGTCCACGACGCGGACTCGCTCGACGTGGAGGCCGCGGACGCCGAGGACCCAGGGCCTCCGCCCGCGCCGCCCGACTCCACCCTCAACCCGTGGTTCGCCCAGCTCGCGCACGGGTACTGCCCTCCAGAGGGCGCTCGCTTCACCCGGCCCACCCCGCCCACCAACTTCCCCGGGCGGGATCCGGACGAAGGCGTGTCCCCCGAGTCGGTCCCCCCTGTCGGCCAGGGAGCGGTTCGCGGCAAGAACTCGTGAGGCAGCCGACCGAGCACTGCTCGGAAACTTCCCAAGCCTTGTGCCCGCCCGATAGGATGTGGCGGTTTTCACTGCACTTTTTGCTGGGTGAAGGGCTTCATGGAGCGTCGCGTCCTCATCGTCGAAAGCCAGAACGACTTCGCACTCAGCATGGCCTCCGTGCTCAAGAGCGCGGGCTACAACACGGCCATGGCCACCACTGCGTCAGACGCGCAGCGGGAATTGGAGAAGCGCCGACCGGACCTCGTCGTCGTGCGCGCGGAGCTGCCGGACCAGTCCGGCTTCGCCCTCTGTGGTCAGATCAAGAAGGGCAAGTGGGGCCAGAACCTCAAGGTCCTCCTGCTCTCCTCCGACTCCGGCGTGGAGGGTCTGAACAAGCACCGTGAGACGCCTGCCGCCGCGGACGGCTACCTCGTCATCCCGTTCGAGATGGGCGAGCTGGCCTCCATGAGCGCGGGCATCGTTCCGCCCGGCTCCGATGACTCGGACGCGGACCTGGACGCCGCGCTCTCCGGAGCCCCGCGTGAAGCCCCGCCGCCCATGCCCGGCGTGCGCACGGGCGCCCCGCCCAAGCTGCCCAAGCGCGAGCGCCGCAGCGCGATGACGGACGAGGACAAGGCCTTCATGGACCGGGCCTTCTCGTCCATCGCGGACCGCAAGGCGGAGCTGCTGGCGGAGTCGCGTCAGCTCAAGCGCCCGCCCCCGCGCCGCGAGCTGATGGGCACGCCCGAGGGCAAGGTCCAGATCCTCCGGGACGAATTGAAGACGCGCGAAGCCCAGCTCGCGCGCCTGTCCGAAATCTGGAGCGTCCGCGAGCGCGAGCTGCTCTCCGTCGAGGACCGCCTCCACGAGAAGGACGTGGAGCTGCAGGGCCTGAAGATGCAGGTGGACGACCTGCTGCGGCGCTTCAACGACGCTCAGCAGTCCATCGTCCAGAAGGAGCGCGAGCACGGCGCCACCGTCGACGACCTGCTCCTCCAGAAGTTCTCCTCGGAGAAGGACCTCATCGAGGTCGTCGCCTCCAAGGAGAAGGACATCAACGTCCTGCGCAAGGAGGTCAACCTCCGCGACGAGGAGCTGGCCCGGCGCGGCGCCGACCTGGAGTCCTGGCGCAACGAGTTCGACAAGCTGGAGAAGCACCTCGGCGTCGTCACGCTGGAGTTCGAGGTCAAGGAGCAGAAGCTCCAGGACACCGTCCGCGCCAACGAGGCGGACATCCTCCAGCTGCGCGAGCGCGGCGACCAGTTCGAGTCCGAGCTGTCCCGCACCGTCAGCGAGCGCGACCAGCGCTATGCCGAACTGGACGGCGAGCTGCAGGCCCTCCAGGAGCGGCTGACGCAGACCGAGCAGGAGCGCGACGCCACCGTGCGCGGCCTGGAGGCCCGGTCCACCACGGCGGAGGAGCACGCCATCCGCTCGGACGCGGAGATTGAACGCCTCAACGCCGAGCGCGCCGCCCTGGAGCAGCGCCTCACGCAGCAGGTGGCGGACCTGGAGTCCGACATCGCGCGCGTCACCGGCGAGCGCGACCAGCTCCGGCTGGACAAGGACGCCCTGGAGGCGGACCTCACGCAGCGCGTGGAGGAGCGGGACGGGAAGATCTCCGCGCTCGACCGCGAGCTGCAGGAGACCATCGCCCGCAACGAGAACAGCGAGGCGGAGCTCAACGCCACCATCCAGCAGCACCGCGAGCGCATCGGTGAGCTGGAAGGCGAAGTCGAGGCCGTCAAGACGCACCTGGAGGACCGCGAGAACGAGCTGAGCGCGGAGATCC
Organism: Corallococcus sp. AB032C; assembly: GCF_003668935.1. Lineage (NCBI taxonomy): Bacteria > Pseudomonadati > Myxococcota > Myxococcia > Myxococcales > Myxococcaceae > Corallococcus > Corallococcus sp. AB032C. Next base: position 2,135 of record NZ_RAWP01000001.1, read on the forward strand.
AGGCGCTGCAGCAGGCCAAGGACGCGCTGGAGCAGGACCTCACCAGCCAGCTGGAGGACCTGCGCGCGGCGAAGGACGCCCTGGAGGCGGACCTCAACGGACAGATTCAAGCGCTCACCGAGCAGCTGGACGCGGCCCAGCGCCAGGGCGAGCAGCTCTCCGCGCGCGTGGCCTCGCTCGAGGACACCGTCGCCCAGCGCGACGGCACCATCGAGGGCCTGCAGACGGACGTCGCCGACCGCGACGCGCGCATCTCCGAGCTGACCGGCAACCTGGAGGCCACGAGCCAGCAGCTCTCCGATACGCAGGGCACGCTCTCCAGCACGGAAGCCACCCTCGCGGAGACGCGCGGCGAGCTGGAAGCCACCAGCCAGCAGCTCTCCGAGACGCAGGGCACGCTCTCCAACACGGAGGCCACCCTCTCCGAGACGCGCGGCGAGCTGGAGGCCACCAGCCAGCAGCTCTCCGAGACGCAGACGCGCCTGGCGCAGACGGAGGAGACGCTCTCCACCACGCGCGGCGAGCTGGAGGCCACCAGCCAGACGCTGGCCACCACCGAGGCGACCCTCGCGGACACGCAGGGAACGCTGGCGCGCACGGAAGGGACGCTCGCCGACACGCAGGCCACCCTCTCCAGCACGGAAGGCACGCTGGCGGAGACGCGCGGCGAACTGGAGGCCACCAGCCAGACGCTGGCGGACACCCAGTCCCGGCTCGCGCAGACGGAGGAGACGCTCTCCACCACGCGCGGTGAGCTGGACGCCACCAGCCAGACCCTCTCCGACACGCAGGCCACGCTCTCCAGCACGGAGGGCACGCTCGCGGAGACCCGCGGCGAGCTGGAGGCCACCAGCCAGACGCTGACGGACACGCAGGCAAAGCTCGCGCAGACGGAAGGGACGCTCGCGTCCACCCAGGGCGAGCTGGAGGCCACCAGCCAGACGCTGGCCACCACGGAGGCGACGCTCGCCCAGACGCAGGACACGCTGGCGCGCACGGAAGGCACGCTCGCCGACACGCAGGCGACGCTCTCCAGCACGGAAGGCACGCTCGCGGAGACGCGCGGTGAGCTGGAGGCCACCAGCCAGACGCTGACGCAGACCCAGGAGACCCTGGAGTCGACGCGCGCCGACCTGGCGAAGGTCACCCAGCACCGCGACGAACTGGACGCGGAGCTCAACGAGACGCGCGACATCCTCCAGGAGACCAACGGCCTCCTCGCCCGCACCACCGAGGAGCGCGACGCGCGCATCGCTGAGCTGCATTCGCTCAACGCGGCGAAGGACGCGCTGGAGCAGGACCTCACCGGCCAGATTGGCCAGCTGCGCGCGGACCTGTCGGAGACGCAGGGGAGCTACGACGCGGAGCGCACCGCCCATGCGGCGCTCGCGGAGGAGACCACCGCGAGCATCAACGCCCTCACCGGCGAGCGCGACAACCTGTTCGCGGAGCTGAACGCCACGTCCCAGCAGCTGGCCGACACGCAGGGCCAGCTCGCCAGCACCCAGGACGCGCTGGCCCGCGAGGAGCAGACCCACGCGCAGTCCCGCCAGGCCGCCGCCAGCGCCCAGGCGGAGCTCACGCGCCAGCTCACCGAGGCCCAGGCCAACGGCGAGGACCTGGCCGAACAGCTCATCGTCACCAAGCACGAGCTGGGCACGCGCGTGTCGGAAGTCACGCAGCTGTCCTCCAAGCTCGCGCAGACGGAGGACGCGCGGCACGACCTGGAGGACCGCCTCCAGACGCTCACCCACGAGTCGCAGCGCCGTGAGGAGCTCCTCCAGAACGAGGTCGACACCAAGGGCAAGGAGCTGTCGGACACGCTCCGCAAGCTCACGCACGTGACGCAGGAGAAGATGCGTCAGGCGGAGGTGCTCAACCGCGAGGTCTCCACCCGCACGGAGCACGTGAAGCAGCTGGAAGGTCAGCTGGAGCAGCAGGCCTCCGAGGCGAAGAAGCAGGCGGACGCGCTCAACCAGCAGGTCGCCAACGTCTCCGGCGAACTGGACGGGGCACGCAAGGCCATCGCGGACCGCGACTCGCAGCTTCAGCAGGGCGCGCAGCAGCAGAAGAAGCTCACCAGCGAGCGCGACGGACTGGCCGGACAGCTCCAGCAGGCCCAGGCGCAGGCGCAGCAGCAGGCCCAGCAGGCCCAAGCCTCCGCCGCCGAGGCGAAAAAGCAGTCGGACGACCTGGCCGCGAAGCTCGCCAAGGCGGAGCAGCGCATCACGCAGCTCTCCCAGGAGGCCCAGAAGTTCGCCGCCGACACGGAGACGAAGCTCAAGGACGCCCAGGCCCAGGTGCAGACCCGCACCAAGAAGGCCCAGGACCTGGAGCTGGCGCTGGAGAACGCCCAGAGCACCCGCGCCCGCGCGGAGAAGGACCTCAACGCCCGCGTCGCCGCGGCGGAGACCAAGGCCAACGAGGCGGCCGCCAGGCTCGCCACGGCGCAGAAGGACCGCAAGGACCTGGAGGCCCGTCAGGCCAAGGAGCTGGAGGACCTCAACGCCAAGCAGAAGGCGGAGCTCGAGCGCCGCGAGGCCATCAAGGCGCAGGAAGTCGCCCGCCTCCAGACGTCCGTCCAGGAGAAGAGCAAGGCGCTCAAGGTCGCCGAGCTGGAGCTGGCCCGCTACAAGACCAAGGCCCCGGCCGCGGCTGCCGCCCCCGCCGCGAAGGCCAGCACCAAGGCCACCGAGGAAGAGCACCTGGCCGCCACCGTCCAGGCGAACCCGGTCATCCCGGCCGCCGCCAAGCCCCCGGCCAAGGCCGCCGCCAAGCCCGCCTCGAAGAAGGCCGCTGCCGCGCCCACCCCCGTCCCCGTGGACGAGGAGGCCCCGGAGCGCACCATGGTGATGCAGCTGCCCACCGCCCCCGAAGCCGGTGAGGACGACTGGACGGCGCTCGTCGACGAGCTCGACAAGTAGCCCGCACTCCTCGCGGGAAACGACAAGGGCCCGTGCACTCCGTGGAGTGCCGGGCCCTTCGTCCATCTCAAGACTGTCCCGCGACGGTTACAGCGCCGTGGCCGCCTTCGCCTCACGGATGAGATCCCGGAAGTGCAGCGCGCCCACCACGTCCCGCACCACCGACACCGGACGGCCCTCTTCCAGCGCCAGCGCCTGCGCCTGCCGCCACCGCTCCAGCAGCGTCCTCGTCGCGATGTACGCCAGCACGAGGGGGAAGCCCCCCGGCATCACCACCACCAGCACCGCCATCGCCAGCTTCAGCCACGCCCACATGACCCGCGACCTCGTCGTCCTGAGATACGCACGCATAGATGCACGGTGCATGCCCGCGGTGCGAAAATAATTACGCACCCTGATTCCGCAGGGTTACAGCTCCCAAGGTCCTCAAGAGTGCGGACGGCGCCCCCACAACCCTGGCATTTTTGCCGCAGTGGCCACGGAACCGTCGGTTAAGTTGACGGGTGTGAGCCCCCCTCGACTGACTTCGGAGATTCGCTCGTTCACCAGCGTGGAGGACGCGGCGCGTTGCCTGGAGGCGGTGGGCTACCTGTCGTCCCCTGAAATCGCCACGGCGGTGTTCCTGGCGGACCGGATGGGCAAGCCCATCCTGGTGGAGGGCCCGGCCGGCGTGGGCAAGACGGAGCTGGCCAAGGCCCTGGCCCAGGCGTTGGACCGGACCTTCATCCGCCTCCAGTGCTACGAGGGCCTGGACGAGGCCAAGGCCCTCTACGAGTGGGAGTACGCCAAGCAGCTGCTCTACACCCAGCTGCTCAAGGACAAGATTGGCGAGCTGACCCAGGGCACGTCCACGCTGGCGGAGGCCGCGGACCGGCTCGCGTCCGGGGACGCGGTGTTCTTCTCCGAGCGCTTCCTCCTCCCCCGCCCCATCCTCCAGGCCCAGCTGTCGGACACGCCCGCCCTGCTGCTGGTGGACGAAATCGACAAGGCGGATCCGGAGTTCGAGGCCTTCCTCCTGGAGGTCCTCTCTGACAACGCTGTCACGGTGCCGGAGCTGGGCACCATCCGCGCGAAGCATGTCCCGCGCGTCATCCTCACCAGCAACAACGCCCGTGAGCTGTCGGACGCGCTCAAGCGCCGCTGCCTGCACCTGCACATCGACTTCCCGGACCGCGAGCGCGAGCTGCGCATCGTCCGCGCGCGCCTTCCGGACGTCCCCCAGGTGCTGGCCGAGCAGGTGGTGGAGGCCGTCGCCGCCATCCGCGCGTTGGATTTGAAGAAGGCCCCGTCCATCAGCGAGACCCTGGACTGGGCGCAGAGCCTGACGCTGCTCAACGCGGAAGCGCTCAGCGCGGACGTCGTCGCCGCCACGCTCAACCTCGTCCTCAAATACGAGGGCGACATCGAGAAGGCCCGCGCCAACCTGCCCACCATCGCGCAGGCCTGACGCAAAGCGCTGCACGCGGAGTGCAGATCGTTGGCACTTCACGCTTTGCGTCCCCGGTGTGCGTGGGTACAAGTCCCTCAGCTGTCCCACCCCTGGCCCGAGAGGAACATCCCGATGAGCTCAACCTCATCCACCGTGCTGCGCGCCGAACACATCTGGCTCGATGGGAAGCTGATAAAATGGGACGAGGGCAACGTGCACGTGATGACGCACGCCCTCCACTACGGCCTGGGCGTCTTCGAAGGCATCCGCGCCTACAAGACCCATGATGGCCGGCTCGCCGTCTTCCGGCTGCGCGAGCACATCCGCCGGCTGCTCGACTCCGCGCACATCATCATGCTGCCGATTCCCTACACCGAGGACGAGCTGGTCGAGGCCACGGTGGACCTGCTGCGCAAGCAGAAGCAGCAGTTCGCCAACGGCGCCTACCTGCGCCCGGTGGCCTTCATGGGCGACGGCGCCATGGGCCTGGGCGCGGTGAACCCCACCCGCGTGGGCATCACCGCCTGGGACTGGGGCTCGTACCTGGGCGACAAGGGAATGAAGGAGGGCATCCGCGCCAAGGTCAGCTCCTTCACGCGCAACCACGTGAACGTGAACATGGTGCGCGGGAAGATTACCGGCCAGTACGTGAACTCCATCCTCGCCAAGCGTGAGGCGGTGCTCGCCGGCTACGACGAGGCCATCCTCCTGGACATCAGCGGCTTCGTCGCGGAGGCCTCCGGGGAGAACATCTTCCTCGTGAACAAGAAGGGCATCATCAAGACGCCGCCCCTCTCCTCTCCCGTCCTGGACGGCATCACCCGCGACACGGTGCTCAAGCTGTTGCGCGACGCTGGCCACACCACCATCGAAGAGGTCACCGTCACCCGTGATGCCCTCTACATCGCCAACGAGGTCTTCTTCACCGGCACCGCCGCGGAGATCACCCCCGTGCGCGAGGTGGACAACCGGCAGATTGGCGACGGGAAGCCCGGCCCCATCAGCAAGTTCGTCCAGGACATGTACTTCCGCGTCGTACGGGGCCAGGAAGCCCGCTATGCGGACTGGCTGACCTACGTTTGACGGACAGTCGGCGGACGTGAAGTCCCGGCGGCCGGGGGAATCGGGTACAACCCGTACCCGATGCCTCCCGCCGGCTACGCGCACGAAGACAATCCCTTCAAGCTGGAGAACCCGTCCGTCCTCGACATCGCTCCCAGTGAGCCGAAGTCGCTGGAGGACACGGGCCTGAGGATGGGTCTGCTCGCGGACCTGGGCCTCAAGTTCCTCTACTACGCCGGCACCGGCACGGGCGTGGCCATCGCCGAAAGCATGTGCCTGCCCTGGTCCGGCGTGGTGGAGCACGTGGTGGACTTCCTCGCCGCGGAGAAGCTGGTGGACCTCCGAGGCGGCAAGGGCTTTGGCCGCGCGTCCGTGGAGTTCGCCCTCACGGAGAAGGGCCGCGAGTACGCGCGTGACGCACTCACCCGCTCCACCTACGTGGGCCCCGCCCCCGTCCCCATCGAGCAGTACAACGCCCTCATCAGCAGCCAGACGGAGGAGACGCCCGTCGTGGGCCAGGAGGACCTCATGGCCGCCCTGGGCCACCTCACCGTCTCCGCGGAGCTGATGGACAAGCTGGGCCCGGCGGTGAACTCCGGCCGCTCGCTCTTCCTCTACGGCCCGCCCGGCAACGGCAAGACGAGCCTGGCGGAGGCGATTTCCCACATGTTCGGCGGCGAGGTGTTCGTCCCGCACTGCCTCGAAATCGACAACCAGATCATCAAGGTCTTCGACCGCATCATCCACACGCCCGTGGCGCTGGAGGCGGGTCGTGATGCCAGCGGCCGCCGTCAGACCTTCGAAATGGACAAGCGCTGGTCGCTCTGCCGGCGCCCCGCGGTGGTGGTGGGCGGCGAGCTGACGCTGGAGACGTTGGACCTCATCTACTCGGAGAGCACCCGCTTCTACGAGGCGCCGTTCCAGGTGAAGGCCAACGGCGGCATGCTCCTCATCGACGACTTCGGCCGCCAGAAGGTCCACCCCACGGACCTGCTCAACCGGTGGATCGTCCCCCTGGAGAAGCGGGTGGACTTCCTCACCCTGCACACCGGCAAGAAGTTCGAGATTCCCTTCGATCAGCTGCTCGTCTTCTCCACCAACCTGGACCCCAAGGAGCTGGTGGACGAGGCCTTCCTGCGGCGCATCAAGTACAAGATTGAAGTAGGCAACCCGGATGAAGAGTCCTACCGGGAGATCTTCCGCCGGGTGTGCGAAGCGGCGGGCATCCCCTACGTGGACCAGGCCATCACCTACCTGGTGGAGCACTACTACAAGCCGCGCAGCATGGAGATGCGCTCCTGCCACCCCCGCGACCTCGTGTCGCTCATCCGGGACGCGGCCCGATACCGGCAAATCCCGCCAGCCCTTTCAAAAGACCTGCTGGATCAGGCGTGCGAAGTGTTCCTGGTGAATCTCTAGTCAGGTTTTATTTGTTCCAACCGCGCGGAATTTCTAGACTCCGCGTGCCGTTGTACCTCCCGGCGCAGCCTCTGAGAATCAGCGCCCGGGGCGGGCCGGAGCGAGAAGGAGCCGCAGTCCGTGAAGGAACGCTACCAGGACATCGACGAGAAGAACGAGCAGCTGCGCGAGTACCTTGAGATCTACAAGGGCAAGCCGCCGGCGCGTGAGTACCTCGACCGCTTCGAGATGTCGTGGATCTACCACGACGCCGCGCTCGAAGGCGTCGTGTACACGCACCAGGAGCTGATGGCCGCGCTCTTCCCGGAGCGCACGGCGGCGGAAGCCTCCATGATCCCGGTGGTGCTGGAGATCCGCAACCACAAGGCGGTGGCGGACTTCATCCGCGAGGAGGCCGTGGGCGCGAAGAAGCAGTCCGCGCTCACGCTCACCACCATCAAGCGGATGCACGACCTCTTCCTGGGCAACACGCCGGAAGCGCTGGCCGAGCGTGCTCGCATGGAGCGCCGCGAGCGCACGGAGAAGGAGCTGGCCAAGGAGCGCGACCGCGCGGGGCTGCGCAAGGACATGCCCCTGCACCGCACCTACTTCCACGACATCACCCAGCCCGCGAAGATCCAGGCGCGGCTGGAGAAGCTCGTGGACCACACCGCCAGCGCGGAGTTCCGCGAGTTCCACCCGATCAAACAGGCGGCGGTGGTGCAGCATGAGTTCCTGCAGATCTTCCCCTTCACCGAGCACAGCGGGAAGGTGGGGCGCATGTGCAGCAACCTCATCCTGCTGCGCAACGGCTACATGCCCGCGGTCATCCACTCCATCGACCGGCAGCGCTACTACGAGTCCTTCCGCACGCCCGTGGCCACGTTCCGCACGGTGCTGATGGACGCGATGGAGAACTCGCTGGACAACGGCGTGAAGTACTTCCGCGACCTGGGCCGCAAGTACAAGACGGTGGAGTAGCGCTCACGGGGCGGCGTGCCCCCGGAGGACTGGCGAGGGAGCAGGCGTCCCGCCCGTCCTCCGCCGTGGCGTGAAGAACGCGCGGCACGTCGACACCATTGGGGTGTTGGAAACACCCCTGGAACGTCACGGGGAGAACATCCGACTTCTCGAATACCCGTGGCGGAGGAAGTAAAAGAAGAGTTCCCATGCCTGTCACCCCGACCCTCCAAAGCCGCCGCGCCCAGCTTCCCGCCGGGAGCGAGCTCACGGAGCCTCCGCCAGCGCGGCTGGCGAAGTTGCCTGCCGCCGACAAGCTGGCCCGCCTGCTCCAGGTGGCCAAGGGTCACCGCCGGGCGCTCATCCTCACGCACGACAACCCGGACCCCGACTCCATGGCGGCGGCGGTGTCGCTCGCCCATCTGCTGGAGCGCAAGGCCGGCATCGAGTCCCACGTGGGCTACGGCGGCATCATTGGCCGTGCGGAGAACGTCGCCTTCGTGCGCGTGCTCCGGCTGCCGGTGTCGCACGTGTCGCAAATCGACTTCAGCCAGTACGACCTCTTCGGCCTGGTGGACACGCAGCCGCCGGTGCGCAACCACTCGCTGCCGGCGCGCTACCGCGCGGACCTGGTGGTGGACCATCACCCGCTGCGCGAGGAGAGCCTGCTGGCCCCCTTCGCGGACGTGGGCGGCGACTTCGGCGCCACCTCCACCATGCTGGCGGAGTACCTGCGGGCCGCCCGGTTGGAGCCGTCCGTGGAGATCGCCACCGCGCTCTTCTACGGCATCAAGGCGGACACGCGGGACCTGGGCCGTGAGACGACCCAGACGGACGTGGACAGCTACCTGTGGCTGTTCCCCCGCTGCGACAAGCAGCTGCTGGGACAGATTGAGCACCCGGAGCTGCCGGCGCGCTTCTTCCAGCTGTTCCACACGTCCATCGAGAAGGCGAAGGTCTACGGCACCGCCATCATCACCGACCTGGAGGAGGTCTACTCCCCGGACCTGGTGGCGGAGGTCGCCGAGCGGATGATGTACCTGGAGGGGATGAAGTGGTCCCTGGCGTACGGGACGTTCCGCAACCAGCTGTTCCTGAGCCTGCGCGTGAAGGACCGTCGCATGAACGCGGGCCGCCTCATCCGCGAGCTGTGCGAGGACCTGGGCGGTTCGTCCGGCGGCCACGGCAGCATGGCGGGCGCGCGGCTGCCCTTGTCCGGCAGCGCGGCCAAGCGCAAGGCGCTCAAGCGCGAGGTGGTGTCGCGCTTCCTCGAAGCCTTTGGTGTCTCCGAGGAGCGGCCAGTGTCGCTGCTGTCCGCGCAGGACACGTGATCTACTGGGACCACAACGCCGCCGCGCCGGTGCGCGCGGAGGTGGGCGCGCTGCTCGCCCGGGCCTTCACGGAAGGCGGCTTCGGCAACGCATCCAGTGTGCACGGCGGCGGTCGCGAGGCGCGGGCCCGGTTGGACGCGGCGCGAGCGAAGGTGGCGCGCGTCCTGGGCTGCGAGCCGAAGGAGATCACCTTCACCGCGTCGGGCAGCGAAGCGGATGCGCTCGCGCTCATGGGCGCCTACGCGGCCCGCCCGTTGAAGGACCGCCGCCGAGTGGTGTCCACCACGGTGGAGCACCCGTCGGCGCTGGGTGCGCTCGCGCAGTTGGAGAAGGACGGCGCCCAGGTCGTGCGGCTGTCCCCTGACTCCAACGGTCGTGTGCCGCTGGAGGCCGTGCTGGAGGCGCTCACGCCAGACACCGCGCTGTGTTCGCTGATGTGGGCCAACAACGAGACGGGCGTGCTGCAGCCGGTGGCGGAGACGGCGCGCGCGTGCCGTCAGCGCGGCATCCTCTTCCACACGGACGCCGTGCAGGCCGCGGGCAAGGTGCCGCTCACGTTGCGCGAAGTGGACGCGGACCTGCTCTCTCTCTCCGCGCACAAGTTCGGTGGCCCCCAGGGCGTGGGCGTGCTCGTGGTGCGCAAGGGCGTGGACGTGCGGGCGCTGACACCCGGACACCAGGAGGGAGGCCGGCGCGGAGGCACACAGAACGTGCCCTACGCCGAGGCCCTGGCCCTGGCCCTGGAGCTGGCCGCCGCGGAGCAGACCAACACCGCCGCGAGGGTCGAAGCCCTGCGCGACACCTTCGAACAGCAGGTGCTCCAGCGGCTGCCCGGGGTGTCGGTGAACGGCGCTGGGGCGCCCCGGGTGCCCAACACCAGCAACCTGCGCTTCGACGGCGTGGAGGGGGAAGCGCTGCTGATGGCGCTGGACCTGGAGGACATCCGCGTCTCGTCGGGAGCGGCCTGCGCGTCCGGCACGCTGTCCCCGTCCCACGTGCTGCGCGCCATGGGCCTCTCCCCCGCCGAGGCGCGTGGAAGCCTGCGCTTCAGCCTGGGCCCTGGCACCACCAGCGCGGAGGTCTCTCGTGTCGTGGACGCGCTTTGCACGCATGTGCCCCGGGTGCGCGCCCTCGAAGGCTGAGGCCCGCACCGCACAGGGTCGCGAGCACTGACGGACACGCGATCAATCCTTGGGGCGGCTCACCACTTCTGGTCCGGCAGGTTCTTCTCGCGGACCTCTGGATCCGGCTGGCCGTATCCGGGGATGCCCTCCTTGGCCTCGTCGGGCTTGGGCGGAAGCCGCTCGTCGCCCCGCCTTGTCTCCCGGGTGGGCTCGTTCTGCTCGGGCTGCTGCTGCTTTCGCTCGGTCGCCATGGATTCCTCCCGGTGCGGGTTCGCGGGAGGAAAGGTCATCATCCGGAGCAGGCACCGCAGCGGGCTCCATCGGACGGGAGCCCGCGCGACAGGGCCCTGCCCGCCCGGCTACCCGTTGTCTTCTGAGGGGCCGTTGGACGGCGAGCCCCGGTACGCGGGCATCTCGTCCGTGGTGCCGAACAGGCCGCGCACCACCGCCGCGATGGCCAGCGGCGTCCCCACGTTCTCGTCGAAGTGCGGCGACAGCGCCTTCGCGTACTCCTCCGCGGACGAGAAGCGGTCCTCGGGGTTCTCCGCGAACGCGCGCGCCAGCACGTCATCCAGCGCCTGCGGGATGTCCGGACGCACCGCCCGCAGGGGCCGGTACTTGCGCGACAGGATGCCCGCGAAGACCTCTTCCGGCGTCGTGCCCACGAAGGGCCGGCCCAGCGTGAGCAGCTCGTAGAGCACCACGCTCGCGGCCCACAGGTCCGCCTCCGGCGTGACGGCGCCCTGCAGCGACTCCGGGGACAGGTAGTACGGCTTGCCCAGCACCTCGCCGCCCTGGAGCTTGCCGTCCACCAGCACGCGCGACACGCCGAAGTCGCCCAGCTTGATTTCCCCCACGCGGGAGATGAACAGGTTGGACGGGGACACGTCGCAGTGGACGATGCCCAGCGGCTTGCCGTCCGGGCCGGTGGCGGTGTGCGCGTACGCGAGCGCCTCCATCAGCACCTTCGCCAGGTACACCGCGAAGTCGACGGGGAGCGGAATCCCGCGCGCCTTGCACCGGCGCAGGATGTGGCCCAGGTCGCGCCCGTCCACCAGGTCCATCACCAGGAAGGACACGTCGTCCAGCATCCCTGCGTCCAGCACCTTCACGATGTTCGGATGGTCCAGCTGGCGCGACAGCTGCGCCTCGCGGCGGAAGAGGTCCACCGACGCCGGGTCGCGGGTGAGCGCGGGCAACAGCCGCTTGAGCGCGACCGTCCAGCCTTCATAGGGACCGGAGCGCACGCGCGCGCGGTACACCTCGGCCATGCCGCCCTTGCCCAGCAGCGATTGGATTTCGTAGTTGCCGAAGACGCGGATGGGCTTCGACACGGGAGTCGGCGCGTTCACGGGCTGGCGCTGCCAGCTCCTTGCGGATCACGGCCCTGGACCCGCTTGCGACTGCGGGCCTGCTTCACCTGCGCCTCGTACACCGCGCCTTCATTGGCGAACAGCTGGAGCTCGCGCTCCACCAGCGCGTTGCCCTCCGGCGCGGACCAGCCCTCCGCCAGCGCGCGGCGCAGCGCGACCTGGGCGAACCCGGACTCCTGCGCCGCCCGCTTCACGCACGCGGTCCAGAAGAAGGCCTCCGCCTTGGCCGCGCCGCTGCCCACGTTGCGCGCCTGCTCCAGGTACTTGAGCGCCTCCGGCTGCTGCTTGCGCAGGTAGTGCGACACGCCCATGCCCGTCAGCGCCCAGGCGTTGTACTTCTCCTTCTCCTGGGCCAGCACCAACTGGAACTGCTGCGACGCCGCGATGGGGTTCTGCGCCAGCAACGACTGCCCCAGCTTCAAGGTGGCCGCCACGTCCAGCGGCTCCAGCCGGCGCTGCGCCGCTACCTGCGCGGCCCCACCAGACGGCGGGGGCGGCACGGGAGCCTGCGCCTGACGCTGCTCCGGGGCCTGCGCCGTTGCCGGAGTCGGCGTCAGCGCGGCCCCCTGCTCCGTCGCCCGGAACACCAGCATCCGGCTCTTGGGCAGGGCCGGGGACTCGCAGCTGTCCTCCAGCTTCACCACGCCGCCCAGTGCCCGCTCCTCCACGTTGTAGACGAGCATCACCGGGAAGCTGCGGGACGGGGTGCAGGTGTCCCCCGTCTGACAGAGCGTGAGCTCGCCCAGGAAGACGTTGCCCTGGAAGTCGCCTGTCAGAATCTGCTCGGCGACCGGGCGTTGGCAGGGCCCCCCGGCCGGCGCCGTGCCGACGAGGTGCTCCCCGTCCGAGCGCAACTCGATGGGGCCGAAGGCATCTGCCTGGTAGGTACTGTTCATCTGCGGACCCGCCCAGGCGAATCCGGAGGTGAGGCAGGCTACCGCCGCGAGAGCCAATGTTGGGGTCGGGAGCGACATGTCGGGGACCCGGGCATCATAGAAGTCCACGGGGCGGCTTGTAAACGCGCGAGGACGGCTTGACCGCACGCTTCTCCGTCCTTATCATTTTCCCAGAACGCCCTGGGATTTTCCCAGTGATTCTAAGGACTTGTAGCGAGATTTGAGCAGTAAAGGTCTGTTCCCTGCGGGGTGCGTGATGCCCAGCAGAAATTCGAACCGATACGTCCATTCCGGGGTCCGTTTCGGTCGCCATGTGCAAGCCCTCCCCCTTCACCGGGGATGAGGGAAGCCTGCGGTGACATGATTTCGGTCCCCACCTGGCTTCTAAGGGTTCAATGGACGCTGGACACACGGCTCGGCGGGGGACTCTTTCTTTGGAGCGGCGGCGGTGAGCGAGACGGCGGCGGATACGGTGGCGGCGGCGGCGGAGAAGAAGGTAACGCTTCGTGAGGAACTGACGGCGCGCCGCAAGGCGATGACCAATGACCTCATCGACGAGCGTGGCCTCAAGGTCCAGTCTCGATTCCTGGCATCGCCCTACTATCAGAATGCACGGACGGTAGCGCTCTACGCCCCCATCCGGGGCGAGGTGCCTACCCGGGACATCCTCATCGCGGCGTTGCAGGACGAGAAGATCGTCTGCTACCCGCTGTCCCACGTGCACGGGCGAATCCTGGCCTTCCGGGCCATCAAGTCGGAGAGCGAGTTGGAGCCGGGACGCCTGGGCGTCCGGGAGCCCACGAACTCCTCGGACCTGATCGCGGTGGATCAGATCGACCTGTTCGTGGTGCCCGGCCTGGGCTTCAGCCCGGACGGCAAGCGGCTGGGGCGCGGCGGCGGCTACTACGACGCCACCCTCAAGGCGGCCAGTACGCGCAGCCGCCGGGTGGGTCTGGCCTTCAACGACCAGATCGTCCAGGTGCTGCCCACGACGATTGACGACGTGGACATGGACCAGATCGTCACGGAGAGCCAGACGATGCGCGGCCTGTGCCGCAGCTTCGACTTCCTGGACACCTGAGCGGGGCCTGAGCCTCGGGCCAGGCGGGCGGACATCCACGGGTGGGGCGGACATGGAAGTCCCGCCCTGCCCGTCGTCTTTTTTGGGCTAGTGTCCGCGGCGCCATGAACCCGGACGCACTGCGCAAGGCGACCCCCGAAGAGCAGTTCGAAGAAGTCACTCGCGGCACCGTGGATTTGCACGTGCCGGAGGACCTGAAAAAGAAGCTCCAGCGCTCGTATGACAAGGGCAAGCCGCTCGTCATCAAGGCGGGCTTCGACCCCAGCCGTCCCGACCTGCACCTGGGCCACACGCTGCTGCTCACGCGCATGCGGCGCTTCCAGGAGTTCGGCCACACGGTGGTGTTCCTCATCGGGGACTTCACCGCCCTCATCGGGGACCCGTCGGGCAAGAACGCGGCCCGGCCTCCGCTCACCCGCGAGCAGGTGAAGGTCAACTCGGAGACGTACAAGCAGCAGGTCTTCAAGGTCCTGGACCCGGACAAGACGGTGGTGAAGTTCAACTCGGAGTGGCTCGACGCGCTGGGCACCGAGGGGATGATCCGCCTGGCGGCGCGCTACTCCGTGCAGCGCATGCTGGAGCGCGACGACTTCAAGAAGCGCTACCGGGAGAACACCTCCATCGCCATCCACGAGTTCCTCTACCCGCTGCTGCAGGGCTACGACTCCGTGGCGCTGAAGGCGGACGTGGAGCTGGGCGCGACGGATCAGCTCTTCAACCTGCTCGTCGGCCGGCAGCTGATGAAGGAAGAGGGCCTGGAGCCGCAGGTCATCATGACCGGCCCCATCCTGGAGGGCCTGGACGCGAAGCTGGTGGACGGCGTCATCACCGGCTCCAAGATGTCCAAGAGCCTGGACAACTACGTGGGCATCGACGAGCCGGCGGACAGCATCTTCGGCAAGTTGATGAGCATCACGGACGACCTGATGTGGCGGTACTACAAGCTCCTCTCCGCCATGCCGCTCAAGCAGGTGCTGGAGCTGGAGGAGCAGACGAAGTCCGGCGCGGCGCACCCCAAGGCCGCGAAGGTCGCCTTCGCCCAGGAGATGGCCGCGCGCTTCCAGGGCGAAGATGCCGGCCGCAAGGCGGCGGAGGACTTCGAGAAGCGCTTCGCCAAGAAGGAGCTGTCCACGGAGGACCTGCCGCTCGTGGAGGTGTCGCTCGCGGGCGCGGAGAAGATGCTCGTCACGAAGCTGCTGCCGGAGACGAAGTTCGTCGCCTCCGCCACCGAGGCTCGCAAGATGATGGGCCAGGGCGGCGTGAAGGTGAACGGTGAGAAGGTCACCGACCCCAAGGCGGAGCTGGGGGCCGGCGAGTACACCGTACAGGTGGGCAAGCTGAAGGTCACGCGCGTGAAGCTGTCCTGAGTCGCCGCGGCGGGTGCCGCCCGGGCCTGTTTCAAGGCGCGGGCGGCTCCTTCGGCAACGCGCCTTCGTACAGCGCGGCCGAGCGCCCCATCATGAAGCCGTGGGGCAAGAGCTTCATCATCGTCGCGAGGAAGCGGTTGAGGACGCCGGGCACGGAGAGCTCGCGGCGGTGCACGAACGCCTCCACGGCGGTGCGCGCGCAGGCCTCCGCGGACATGATGCCCACGTCGCCCGCCTTGAACTTCCGGTCCAGGCCGGACACCGACAGCATCTCCGTGGCGATGCCGCCGGGCGCGAAGACGGTGACGGACACGCCCGCCTTGCGCAGCTCGTAGGCCAGGCCCCGTCCGTAGCTGATGACGAACGACTTCGACGCGGCGTAGGCCGTCTGGTACGGCAGCGGCGCGAAGCCCGCCGTGCTGGCGACGAGCATCAGCGCCCCGCCCACGCCCTGCTTCGCGAACTGCGCCCCGAAGAGCTGGGACATGCGCACCACGCTGGTGATGTTGGTGGCGAGCATCGCGTCGAAGGACTCGGGCTGCTGCTCCAGCGCGTGGCCGAAGTAGGTGACGCCCGCGTTGAGGATGACGCCGTCGACGGTGCGGCCCGCCGTTGCGGTCTCGAAGACGCGCGCGGCGTCGCCAGGCCGGGTGAGGTCCGCGGACAGGGGCAGCACCTGCACGCCGTGCGCGGACTCCAGCTCCGCCTTGAGCGCGATGAGCCGGTCCTCGCGGCGGGCGACAGCGATGATGTGGGCGCCGTGCTCCTTCGCGAGCAGGCGGGCCATCTCCAGCCCCAGGCCGGACGACGCGCCGGTAATGAGCACCCAGCGGCCTCGGAAATTCATCGGTTTCATATCGAGCGCGTTTATTTCGCGGCGCGGCGCCGCGCGCAACCGGGGAACAGCGGGCTTCGGGCGCCCCTGTTAGAGTCCGGCCACCATGCGCCTCTCCGGGTCGCTCGCCTGCTTCTTCCTGGCCCTCTCCACCGCCCCCGTCGCCTTCGCGGCGAGCGGCGTCTTCGTCACCGAAGAGGCCGTGGACGCGGTGGACCAGCCCGAGTCCGCCAAGGTCGTCTTCTCCGTGCAGCCGGGCGTGTCCTATCCGCTCATGAAGAAGGGCGGCCCTGACCGCGCGTGGTGCAAGCTCCAGGGTCCCAAGGCCGAGGGCTGGGTGCTCTGCGATGGCACGCCCACGGATGCCGTCCAGAAGGCGCCGGACACGGACGCGCTCGTGCGCGCGGACCATGAGAACACGCGCCAGCAGCAGGCGTCGCGAGGCGGTGGAGTGTCCCTCGCGGAGGCGAGGCCCATTGGGAGCGGAGCGGGTGCGGGTGCTCCCGCGGCGGAGCCGGACGACGAGGAAGAAGTCACGGTGGCGGTGCGCGCACCCGCGGGCCGCGCGTCGGCTGCGGGCGACGCAGCGGCATGCGCGAGCACGTGTGATCAACCGCCCCTCTTCGCCAAGGCCCCCGCGCTGTCCGCGATGGACCGCGAGGTGCTGGACCTGTGCCCCGCGCGTCCCGACGCAAGCGTGAGCGCCGGAGACGTGCAGCGCTTCTTCGCGAAGCACTACGACGACGCGCGGGTTCAGCGCGCGCTGTCCGCGGCGGGCCGTCCGGGCTCGCGGCAGGCGAACCTCGAATGGCTCACGAGCCTGTGGGTGAGCACCGGCCCGCGCAACGCGTTCACGCACGTCTTCTGCGGAGACGATTGGCAGCGCGGCCCGATTGGCGGCCTCCACTTCCTGCCCCGCTACGCGCAGCTCGAGGCGGAAGGAAAGGTCTGCTACCAGGGTCCGGCCAGGGGCGAAGATGCAGTGCGCGGTGAGCAGCACCTCATCCGCTTCAAGGGCCTGTCCCCGTGGTCCTGCGGCGTGAAGCGCACGGGCAGCTTCGCGACGTCGCAGGACGCGGTCTCCATCGCCGCCATCGGAACCCGGGCGTTCGCGCGCTGCTGTGCGCGCGGCGGGGCGAAGAAGGAGGGCGGCGTGTACTCGGCGCCGGACGTGGGGGGCGGCAACTGGCGCATCTGGTGCGGCACGCGCAACGGCACCTACGGCATCGCCACGCTGCACCCCACCGACGAAGCCGCCACCTGCGCGGAGTAGCAGGCCGAGGACGTCCGGCCGGACGCGTGACGCCTACGGCGGCATCCAGCATGGACTGCTTCGTGGCAGCCTGCAGTCCGCCCAGGGTGACCAAGCGCTTCACGCTGCGATCGTGAGCAGCGGACCGGCGTCAATGCCGCACGCCGGTCCCCTGCCCTGCTGAGGCCTACTGCGCCTTGTCCACGGTGAGCACCGTGCCCGTGGAGTACGCGGTGAACTCCGGCGCGTACATGGACTGCACCGTCGCCGGGCCCACGCGGAAGGTGCCCGCCATGTTCGCGCGCAGCCGGTACTTGAAGTTGTACTCACCGGCCGGCAGCGCTTCGAAGAAGAAGTTCGTCCCCGAGTCGCGCGTCTCCTCGTACCAGACGATGCCCAGGTCCCACTTGTGGCGGGACTGCGCGTTCTCCGGCTCCAGGCCCGCGGCGCGCGGGTCCCTCAGGTGCACGTACTCCGCCGCGTGCTTCGTGCGCAGCGACAGCTGCACCTCCACCTCGTCACCGGGCCGCAGCCTCGCGCCGTCCGCCAGCGGGCGCAGCAGCGTCTGGTTGCCTTCGCGGATGCGCACGAAGTAGCGGCGCGACACCTGGAAGAAGTCACCGCGCTCCTCCTTGGGCAGCTCCTCCGTGGAGAAGTGCCACGTGGCGGACGCGATGGCGAAGCCCGGCGTCGTCTTCTCCACCACCGTGGTCGCCGTGGTCGCGTTCACCTCCGGCCCGGGGACGACGATCTGGTTCTTCTTCCCCGTGTACACGTCCGGCGAGAAGCTCATGGTCACCGCCTTGGAGCCCACCGTCACCTTCAGCTCCTCGCGCGCGGCCAGCGAGCCCTCCGCCTCCATGTAGTTGACCAGCGCGTAGAGCGCCTCCGCCGTGGCGCGCGTGGACTTCCAGTGGTTCACCTTCTTGTCCAGGAGCAGGTACTGCACCAGGCCCGCGCGCCGAGGGTCCTTCGGGCGCAGCTCCGACAGCGTGCGCAGCGCGAAGGCGTGCGTCTCCGTGGAGTCGTTGTACCAGAGCCAGCCGCGGTCCTCCGGCTGCCAGTACGTGCCCAGGTCCTGCGTCGTCTTCGCGGAGTCCATCACGCTGTCCCAGACCTTCTGCGCGTCCTTCGTGCGCTTCGCCCGGTTCAGCGTGAGCGCCAGGTACCCCTTGAGGTACGGCGAGTGCTCCTTCCAGTGCTTGAAGGAGAACTCGAGCATGCGCTGCCGCTCGGCCGCGGTGAGCGCCTCGCCCGTGTAGCGCGCGTCCGGATACGCCGACGCCACGAAGTTGAGGAAGGTGAGGAACTCCCAGCCCAGGTCCTTCTTCATCAGCCGGTTCGCGTAGTCCTCCCGGAAGTGCTTCGCCAGGTAGCCCCACGCGGGCCCCGTCATGGTGGGCGACACCTCCACGCCGTGCTCCATGGCACGCGACAGGCCGTGCAGGATGTAGAGCGTCATGTACGGCGACGACGGGCCGCCCGGCCACCAGGGGAAGCCACCGTCCGCGTTCTGCGCCTTGCGCAGCTTCGCCTGCGAGGACACGCGCTGGGCCTGGGCCACCTTCGGATCCAACACGCGCAGGAGCGCCTGGTCGGACTCCGCGCCGCCCTTCGCCTCGTTGAGCCAGGGCGTCTCCTCCAGCGTCATCTTCCGGTTCGGGTCCACGTCGTCGAAGGTCTCGAAGCGCGTGCTCCGCTCGCTCAGGTCCTTGGCCACCTTCGCCACCGACGGATACTTGTTGAAGAGGCTGGAGACGATGCCCGTGGACACGAAGCGGTTGAGCGTCTGCTCCGTGCACTCGTAGGGGTAGTCCACCAGGTACGGCAGCGCCTGGAGCACGGAGTAGAAGAGCTGCGCGTCCACTGTCACGACGAGCTGCTCGTTCACCCGCGTGGGGTCGTCCGACTTCTTCAGGTCATCGAACGTCAGCGTCCGGCGGTCCTTGTTGTTCAGCATGGCGAAGCGCGACTGCGACAGGTGCATGCGGCCGGGCAGCACCGGCAGGGGCCGCAGCTCGCCGTCGCTGAACGCGCCCGTCTTCGCGACCACGCGGAAGGCCACCGGCCCCACCCGCGCGGGCGTGGTGATGGGGAAGCGCAGGTTCGTGCCCTTCCCCGCCGCCACCGTGAAGGCCTGCGACGTCGTCTTCACGCCGAACTCCGCGAGCAGGCTCTTCTGCGTGTCCGGATCCACGATGTCGAACGTGAGCTGACCCTGCTGCGTCTGGGTCCCCGCGTTGTTCACCACGACCTCCAGCTCCGCGCGGTCGCCCTCGCGCAGGAAGCGCGGCAGGTAGGGGCGCACCATCAGCTCCTTCACGCTGCGGGTGGCACGCTGCGTGGAGCCACCGCGCAAGTCCCGCGTGAGTGCGTGCACCCAGACGTCCCACGCCGTCACCGAGTCCGGCACCGTGAACTCCAGCACCGCTGACCCGTCCGGCCCGGTGAGCAGCTGCGGAATCCAGAACGCCGTCTCCGCGAAGTTGGAGCGCAGCGGCTCGTCCGACCCTTCCCCCGGTTCCGGGGGGCCCGGCTCCCCCTTGATGATCTGGATGATCTCTCGCCGCTTCTGCTCCAGCACCCGGCCGGGCTTCGGCGCGGATTCCGCGGCGGACGGCGCGGGCGACGGCGGAGGAGGCGGCGGTGCGGCGTCTGCTTCCCGCCGGACGGCCCCCGGCTTCATGGCGCGCATGCGGTGGCCGCCGTAGTAATTGCGGTAGCCCGGACCGCCCAGCCCGTAGCCCTCGCCGAACTTCAGCGTGTCGTCGCTGAGCTCCGGCGCGGAGGGTCCCTCCCGGACGAGCTCATCGAAGAGCCAGTCCGCGCCGAAGACGCCACCAGACGCACGGAAGTCCACGTAGACGGTCTGCTGCGGATACAGCTGCGCCACCTGCGGCGGCGTGTGCGGCCCGAAGACGTTCAGCGACTGATCGTACATGTACGCGAGCAGCTCCGCGGCCCCGGCCTCCAGCTTCGCGCCCTTCGGCCCCTTCACCGTCACGCGGAAGGTCTCCTTCGCGCCGGGCCGCAGCGTGTCGCGGAACGTGGCGAACTCCAGGCTGAGCTCCTTGTCGTCGAAGGGCACGGCCACCGTCTGCTGGAAGCTCAGCGTCTGCCAGTCGCGCACCATCGAGAGCACCACCGTGAAGCCGCCGCGCAGGGCCTCCGTCACCGGAAGCTCCACCACCGCGCGCCCCTGCCCCGCCGTCAGCTGGCGGTGCTCGACGCGCTGGCGTCCCTGATACACGTCCATCACCAGCGGCTGGCCCTCGAAGCCGGAGGCCACCATCAGCCGCGCCACTTCGCCCACGCGCACGGAAGGGCGCTCCGCCGCCAGCACCGCGGGCAACCCCGCCGGGGCGTGGGCCCCCGCCACCACGAAGTCCCGTTGCGCGGTGGCCTTCTGGCCGAACGCATCCGTCGTCTCGTAGCGCAGCCGGTACGTCCCCGCGCGCAGCGCCGGCAGCTTCACGGTGGCGACACCGTCCGCGCCATGCGTCACGGCCGCCTGCGCCACCTCCGCGCCGTCTTCCCAGCGTTGCAGCGTCTGCTCCACGTCGTAGGCCGTGTCCCAGCGCCCCTTCTGCGCGTCACCCGGCGTGGGATAGGACTCCCTGGCCGACTGCGTGTCCGCGTCCAGGGGCTTGAGCCTGTCCACCGGAACCTCCGACGGCATCAGCGGACGGCTCGGAGCCTTCAAGGCAATGAGCCGCCAGCGGCCCGGCCCGGCCTGCGGAGCGCCATCCAGGTTCGAGCGGACCAGCCGCACCTCCGACGGGAAGTCCTCGCGGACGAAGCCCACATCGGAGTCCACGCGCCCCTCCACCGACACGAAGCCCAGGCGGAAGGACCGGCTCGCGGAGCGCGTCTCACCACCCTCGTCCGTCAGGTCCGCCTCCACGCGGTAGCGCCACGACATGCCCTGCGCCTTCGCGAGCCGCTCGTCCGCTTCCGGGGTGAACGCCACGGAGAAGCCGCCGTCCTCGCCCACCGTCGCCGTCCCGGAGGCCACCAGCTCCGTGGTGGCCGGGATGCGCTCCCAGAACCACCAGCGCGGCAGCACCGGCTCGCGCGACACACGCCACTTCACCGCGCCGCGCGTCACCGGGAGGCCGAAGTAGTAGCGGGCCTCGCCCTTGAACGTCGCGCGCCGGTTGAGCCGCAGCGCTTCCGGCGCGTCCTTCAGCGCCACCTCGAAGGTGGGCCGCTTGTACTCCTCCACGCGCACGCTCGCGTAGCCGTTGGGGCTCGTGCGTACCGTCCACTGGCCCAGGGGCCGCCCCGAGGGAATGTCGAACTCTCCCGCCGCCGACCCGAACGTGTTGGTGCGGGCCGGGAGCTTGGACACCTCCTGGCCGTTGGGGTCGACGAGCGACACCGTCACCGCCGCTTCCGGCAGGACGCGGTAGCGCTTCGACACCTCCTCCGGACGATAGGCCACCACCTTCCACAGCAGCTTCTGCTGGGGACGGTAGACGGCGCGGTCGGTGTAGATGAGCGTCTGGTCCTGCGGGTACGACTCATAGGGGGGGGACAGGTACACCGAGCCCGGGAGCACCATCACGCCCTTGCCCCGGCCCAGCACCAGCTGCATGTCCTCGTAGCGGTCGGCGTTCGTGCCCGTGAGCAACAGGTCGCCGTTCGCGTCGGTGCGGCGGCTGACGACGCCGAAGCGGCGGGTGCTGTAGTCCGACGTCACCAACCGCACCTCCACGTTCGGAGCGGCCGCCCCCGTGGCGCCGTCCACCACGTGGACCTCCGCCACGTTGGGGTTCGCCTTGCGCACCGTCACCGCCCAGGGCGACACGGACATCGGCAGGGCGAGGACCCGGCTGTTCTTCTTCGCGAAGTCCTCGCGCGTGGACAGGGCGATGATGTACGCGCCCGCCTTGAGTGTCGGCGGCGTCACGAACGTCTGGTGCCGCTGGAAGTCAGGCGTGGGCGGCAGCGCCATGCTCCACGCGGCGTCCGGCTTGCGCGACGCCACCATGCGGAGCCTCTCCTCGGTGGAGGGGTACAGCGACAGGTCCTCGCCGGGCTTCGAGAGCCGCGCCTCCACATCCACCGCGTACGCCCGGAGGTACACCGTGCCCACGTTGCGGTGGCCCACCAGGATGGAGCGCTTGCCCGGACCGTCCACCTGCATCCCGGTCGCGTACAGCTCCGGCGCCTCCAGCGTCGCCACCAGCGCCGCGCACTGCGCGCCGCCCACGGACTTCGGCCACGCCTCCGCGCCCGCCTTCGCCAGGACATGCGCGGTGATGGCGCGGCCCGCCTGCTCCTCCATCTCCGCGAGCTGGTGCTGGCCCTTGGACCACCACGGCACGTCCCGGAAGCCCTTCAGGTGCGCGGCCAGATGCTCCCGGATGCGCCGCTTGTCCGCGGCGTCGGTGAACGACGCCGCCAGCACTTCGTAGCGCCGCAGCCTCGCCTCCAGCGCCGCCTCGCGCCGGCCCGCCGCCTGGTGCCACGCCTCCAGGTCCCCCAGCACCGCCGCCACCTTCATCAGCGGATGCACCGACGGATCCTTCAGCTCCACCTTCGGCGTGCCGTCCAGGAGCGCGCCCAGGTCCAGCCGATACACGCCCTGCTCCTGCTCCGGCCGCCACAGGCCCGTGTCGGCCAGCGAGCCCACCCACAGGTACGTCACCGCGTCGCGCACCGTGGAGCGGATGCCCACCGGATACGTGTTGGGCTGGATGTACTCGGACAGCACCTTCACGGGCTCGGTGCCGAACTTCTGCCGCGACTCCCAGACGGCGGCGTACGTGCGCTGGATCTCCGCTGAAATCTGATCCTTCGTCCACGCCTTCAGGTCCACCGGCCCGGTGGACACCACCTGCTCGCGCTGGCCAATCTCGTAGCTGTACGACTGCTGGTAGTTCGCGAGCACCGCCGCGTAGAACAGGTGGAGCGTGGCCTGCTGCCGCAGCCCCTCCGGCCAGGGCTGTTCACGCAGGAAGCGCACCGTCGTCTCATAGCCATGCAGCCGCGTGCGCAGCTGCACCGTGCGGATCAGCGCGCGCGTCCACTCGTCCGCGTCACCCTGGGCCTTCGCCGCGGCGAGCCGGGCCTCGGCCCCCTGCGCGGCGGACTCGACCTTGTCGTCATCAACGAGCGCGTCGATGGCCTTCCACGTCGGGGGCGCCTTCGCGGGGGCCGCCACGGACACGGAGGACAGCATCAAGGACAGCAGGCACAACACGACGACGGACGCACGCGAGCGTGGTGGAGAAGACATAGGGGCGGCACTCTAGACGCCGCCCGCGTCCCTGGCGTTCCCTTCTCTGTTTCAGGGGGCTACGGCGCCGGGGCCCGGCGCCTCAGACCCACCACGTAGACCTCCATGCTGGCGCCGCGCGTGGCCTCCGGACGGACGATCTTCACCTCTTCGAAGTGCTGCCGCACCTCGTCACGGAAGGCCTCGAAGTCGCCTCCCATGAAGACCTTGGCCACGAACGTGCCGCCGGGCCGGCCGCGCGTGGCGGCCACCTCCAGCGCCTTGCCCGCGAGCCGCAGGCTGCGCGCCTCGTCCGTGCCCTTGATGCCGGACGTCTTGGGCGCCATGTCGGAGATGACCGCGTCGTAGGGGCCGTCGTACAGCGCGGCCAGCTTCGCGTCGAAGTCGTCCGCGAGCACGTCCAGCACCGCCGTCGTCACCCACTTCTGGGAGAAGGGACGGATGGCCGAGATGTCCACGCCGATGACGCGCCCGTGCATCCCCACCGCGTCCGCCAATATCTGGAGGAACCCGCCGGGCGCCGCGCCCAGATCCAGCACGGCCGCGCCCTTCTTCACGGACCCGGGGAAGCGCTTGAGGATCTCATCGACCTTGAACGCGGAACGCGCTCGCAGTCCCTCTTGCTTGGCTTTCTGGAAATAGTGGTCTTTAGGACGGTAGGGCTTGCCCATGTCAGAAGCCGTCCCTAGCATCCGCTACTGTCTTCGGAAAGCCGGAGCAGTCGCGGCCTGTCGGCTGGCCGCGCCCACGGATTTGCCGGAGGGTTGGTGGCATGGGCACCCGGAGCGTGACAGCGGCCTTGTGCATCTCCCTGCTTTTCGCGGGCGGAGCGGCTTTCTGCTACGCGCGCGCCGAGGCCCTGCAGGCGGAAGGGCGCTGGCTGATGGCTCGGGGCAGCGCCCAGGCCTCCGACTTCGCCCAGAAGCTGGACGGCACCTCCGTGGACGCCCAGCTGAAGACCTTCAAGGAACGCCGTGGGGTGATGGAGCAGGCCCACCGCTGGCAGCGCGGCATGCTGCTGGGCATCATGGCCGCCGTCCTGTCCGGCCTGTCCGCCTACGTCCTCTTCCTCCTCAAGCGGCTGGACGACCAGCTCCTGGACGCCACCGGCGAGCTGCGCCGGCCCCAGGAAGCCTCCTCCCTGCCCACCCCTGCGTTCGCGACCAGCGTCCAGCGGTAGACGAGACTCTGGCAGGATGCCGCCCCGTTACCGTCTGACGGGGAGGACCGCCATGCCCGGCTGCGCGCACTGCGGACACGCACTCGACATCATCGCGAATCAAGTCGGCCGGAGCGCCACATGTCCCGGCTGTGAGGAGGACCTGCGCTCGTGCCGCAACTGCCGGCACTTCGACGAGTCCGTGGCCAAGGCCTGCAAGGAGCCCTTCGCGGAAGCGCCCCGCGACAAGGACGAGGCCAACTTCTGCGAGCTCTTCCAGCTGGGCGAAGGCGGCCTGCACCAGAAGGCCTCGCGCGACGCGATGGTCAGCGCCGCGGAGGCCCTCTTCGGCAGGAAGTAGCTAGAAGCCGTACAGCTTGGAGATGATCTCCTTCATCACCTCGGAGGTACCGCCGCCGATGGTGATGAGCCGCACGTCGCGCCACATCCGCGCGATGGGCGTCTCCTCGATGTAGCCCATGCCTCCGAAGAACTGCTGGCAGTCGTAGGCCACGCGCTGGGCCAGGTCTCCGGCGAACAGCTTCGCCATGGAGATCTCCTTCACCGGGTTCTCCTTCCGGTCGTAGAGGTCCACCGCGTAGTAGTTGAGCCGCCGCGCCGCCTCCACCGCCGTCAGGTGCTCCACGAACTTGTGGCGCCACACCTGGAACTTGATCAGCGGCCGGCCGAACGCCTCACGCTCGTTGCCGTACTGGAGGGCGTCCTCCAGCATCCGGTCCATGCCGCCCACCGTGGTGATGGCCCCCACCAGGCGCTCGCCCTGGAAGTTGGTCATGATGTGGTAGAAGCCCTGGTTCTCCTCGCCCAGGACGTAGCGCGCGGGGATGCGGCAGTCCTCGAAGTAGAGGATGGCCGTGTCCGAGGACAGGTTGCCGATCTTGTCCAGCTTCTTGGAGATGCTGAACCCCTTCACATCCGTGGGGAACGTCACCAGCGAGATGCCGCCGTAGCCCTGCTCACCGGTGCGCACCGCCAGCGTGATGAAGTCCGCGCGCGTGCCGTTGGTGATCCACATCTTGGAGCCGTTGATGACGTAGTCGTCGCCGTCCCGGCGCGCCGTCGTCTTGATGCTCGCCACGTCCGAGCCGCACCCCGGCTCGCTCACGCCCAGCGCCGCGATGCGCTCGCCCTTGAGCGCGGGCTCCAGGAACTCGCGCTTCTGCTCGTCGGTGCCAATCTCGCTGATGATGGGCGTGGCCATCTGGCTCTGCACCAGCAGCGCCATGTTCACGCCCGCGTTGCGGCTGCGCGACAGCTCCTCCGCGAACGCCGTCACGTACCAGTAGTCCAGGCCGCTGCCGCCGAACTTCGGGTCGTGGCTGATGCCCAGGAAGCCCAGCTCGCCGCACTTCTTGAACAGCTCGCGCGGGAAGATGCCCGCCCGGTCCCACTCCAGACCGTAGGGCGCCATCTCCTTCTCCACGAAGGCGCGCACCGACCTGCGAAACGCCTCGTGCTCCTCGGTGAACGGATTGAGCATCGCGAGTCCTTGGGGGTTGTCCCGCTGCGGGTTGATTCGCGAGTCAATAACAGGCGCCCACCGTCAGCCACAAGCAACGCCCCGCGTCCCCACCCCGCCTGACGCCCGCCTTCCTGGTGACGCAGCGCGCCGGCACCGGTGTTGTGAAGAAGTCTGAAGGCCTGGAAGGCAGGCAGCCAACCCCGCAGGATGACTGGTGAGTGGATAGTCCGCACTCCGGAGTATCCTCTTGACAGATAATCGAGCGTCGGTAATTTCTAGCCCACAAAGAATTAGCCGGAGCAGGTGCCAGGGCGGGTGTCCCGCCGGCGACCCGGCAGGAGTTCGGACGCGTGAATCAGCGAATCTTGGCTGCCGTGGTGGCCGTGGCGGTGTCGACGGCGGGGTGCTCGAAGGCGGGCGCGGAGAAGGCGCAGCTTCCGACTCAGCAGGAGGGCTCCAACGCGCTGGGCGTCAAGGCGATCACCCCGGCCACGGAGCTGGAGCAGAACGTGACGCGCGTGACGGGCCAGGTCCGCTCCAAGCAGGAGGCCGTCCTGGGTCCCCAGGCGACCGGCACGCTCGCGAAGGTGAACGTCCGGGTGGGCGACAAGGTGAAGAAGGGCGACGTGCTGGCGCAGCTGGACACGTCCAACGTGTCCATCGCGGTGGACCAGGCGAAGGCGGCCAAGGACATGGCGGAGGCCTCGCTGCAGCTGGCCACCAGCACCCTGGAGCGCACGCGCAAGGTCGCCGAGTCCGGCGGCGTCGCGGCCAACGCGCTGGAGCAGGCGGAGATCGGCCAGAAGCAGGCCGCGGCCCAGGCGGCCCAGGCCGGCGCGGCGTACCGGCTGGCGGTGGAGAACCTGCGGGACCACAACATCGTGGCGCCCTTCAACGGCATCATCACCGCGCGCAACAAGAACGTGGGTGACTCCGTGGCGATGACGCCCTCCACACCGGTGTTCTCCATCGTGGACGCGGACGGGCTGGAGATCCGGATGATGGTGCCGGAGTCCGTCATCGACAACGTGACGCCGGGCATCGTGACGCCGGGCACCGTGAACCCCAGCGGCATGCGCTTCGAGGCGAAGGTCGCCAACGTGGGCGCCGTCATCGACGCGCAGAGCCGCACCGTGGAGGTGCTGGCGGACGTGACGGGCAAGACGGACCACCCGCTGCGCCCCGGCGCGCTGGTGGAGATGGACTTCTCCAAGGCCGCGGGTGACGCGGGCAACGGCCTGTTCCTGCCGGCGCAGGCCGTCAGCAGCAAGGGCCAGGACGGCTTCGTGTGGGTGGTGCAGGACGGCACCGTGCGCAAGCGCGACGTGCGCGTGCAGCGCGTGCTTCCCGGCTACGTGAAGGTGCTGCAGGGCCTGACGGCGGAAGAGCGCGTGCTCGCCGACGCTTCGCTGGACGTCAAGGAGGGGACCGCCGTGCGCGTCGCGCAGTAGCGGTCCCTCCTCCCCTCTTCTTCCCTGGGTATCTGAATGCTCAAGACCTTCATTTCACGGCCCATCTTCACCGCCATGCTGATGCTGGCGGTGGTGGTGTTCGGCCTGTTCGCCTATCCGAAGATCGGCGTGGATCAGTTCCCCGACGTCGACTTCCCCGTCGTCACCGTGACGACCGTCCTCCCGGGCGCGGACCCGGAGAGCATGGAGAAGAACGTCTCCGACCCGCTGGAGGAGGCGCTCAACACGCTCAACGGCGTGGACACGCTCAAGTCCATCAACCTGGAGAGCGTTTCGCAGATCGTCGTGCAGTTCAAGCTGTCCACCAAGGTGGACCTCGCGGCGCAGGACGTGCGCGACCGCGTCCAGGCCACGTTGAGCAAGCTGCCGGATGAGGTGGAGACGCCCGTCGTCGAGAAGTTCGACATCGGCGCCGCCCCCATCATCACGCTGGCGCTCGCGGGCGCCCTGCCGGTGGAGGAGCTGACGCGCATCGCGGACGACATCGTGAAGCCGGCGCTCCAGCGCAACCAGGGCGTGGGCAGCATCGACATCGTCGGTGGCCGTGAGCGGGAGATCCAGCTGGTGGTGGATCCGAACCGCCTGCGCGGCTTCGGTCTGGCCATCAGCGATGTCAGCCAGGCGCTCAAGGCCCAGAGCCTGGACGTCCCTGGCGGCCGCAGCATGGACAGCGGCCGTGAGCGCGTGGTGCGCCTGACCTCCGAAGCGAAGAGCGTGGAGGACATCCGCAACATCATCATCACCAGCTCCGGCGGCGCGCCGGTCCGCGTGCGCGACATCGCGGAGGTGGTGGACGGTCCCGCCGAGCAGCGCTCGGGCGCGAAGAGCGGCGATCGCAGCGCGGTGGCGATGGTGGTGCGAAAGCAGTCCGGCTCCAACACCGTGCAGGTGGCGGACCTGGTGCAGGAGTCGCTCGCGGACATCAACAAGACGCTGCCCGCGGGCATCCAGGTGGAGACGGTGACGGACAACGCGCGGTTCATCCGCTCGTCCATCCACGCGGTGCAGGAGGACCTCATCCTGGGCGGCGTGCTCGCCGTCCTCATCGTGCTGGTGTTCCTGCGCAACCTGCGCTCCACCATCGTGGCGGCCATCGCGCTGCCGGTGTCCGTGGTCGGTACGTTCGCGGTGATGGCGGCGCTGGGCTTCACCTTCAACATGATCACGATGCTCGCGCTGACCCTGTCCATCGGTCTGCTCATCGACGACGCCATCGTGGTCATCGAGAACATCGTCCGTCACATGGAAGAGGGCGCCTCGCCCATGCAGGCCGCGCTGGAGGGCGCCGGACAGATTGCCCTCGCGGTGCTCGCGGTGACGCTGGCCATCGTGGCGGTGTTCATCCCGGTGGCCTTCATGGACGGCATGATCGGCAAGTTCTTCTACCAGTTCGGCGTCACGGTGGCGGTGGCCACGCTCATCTCCTACGTGGTGTCCATGACGCTCACGCCGATGCTCTCCTCGCGCCTCTTGCGTGAGCACGGGCACCCGACGGGCATCTCCGCGGCGGTGGAGAAGGTGCTGGTGGGCATGGAGAACGGCTACCGGAAGATCCTGGGTGGCATCCTCCGGCAGCGCGCCCTCACGATGGTCGTCGCGGTGGTGGTGCTCCTCGCGACCTTCGGCATGGCCCGCTTCCTCAAGTTCACGTTCATCCCGGAGCAGGACAACGGCAACATCAAGCTGACGGTGGAGCTGCCCATCGGGTCCACCATCCACCAGACCCAGACGCAGCTGGACACCTTCGCGGCCCAGGTGCGGGCGCTGCCGGGCATCGCCTCCACGTTCACCACCGCCGGTGGCGGCGTGCAGGAGGAGGTCCACAAGGGTGAGGTGCTCATCAACCTGAAGCCGGTGAAGGACCGCGCCTTCAAGCAGAGCGAGCTCAAGGCCTACCTGCGCCAGACCATCAAGGCGCCCCCGGGTGTCGTGGTGGCCGTGCAGGACGTGGCCGCGGTTTCAGGTGGTGGCGCGCGTTCGCAGCAGGTGCAGTTCAACCTGCGCGGCGACAACTGGAAGGAGCTGACGGAGTCCGCGGAGAAGATGCGCCAGGCGATGCTCAAGAACCCGGGCCTCACCGACGTGGACATGACGTACCGCTCCGGCAAGCCGCAGTACGACGTGCAGGTGGACCGCGACCGCGCGGCCACGCTGGGCGTGCCGGCCGCGTCCCTGGGCGCCACGCTGCGCTCCTACCTGGGCCGGGACAAGGTGCTGGACTACCGCGAGGGCGGTGAGACGTACGAGGTGAAGCTGCGCCTGCCGCCGGAGACGCTGGCCTCCGCGGACGCGCTCGGCCAGCTGGCCGTGCGTGCGCCGTCCGGGCAGCTGGTGGAGCTGCGCAACCTGGGCCGCATCGTCCCCGCCGAGGGCCCGGTGCAGATCGACCGCCAGGCGCAGCGGCGGCAGATCACCATGCTGGCGAACCTCAAGGAGGGCTACGCGCTCTCCGACGCCATCACCTACATGCAGGGTTACGCTTCCACGGAACTGCCCAAGAGCGTCGTGGGCGAACTGGAAGGCAACGCGAAGGAGCTGGGCAAGTCCGTGGCCGCGTTCGGCACCGCGCTGCTGCTGGGCATCATCCTCATCTACATGATCCTCGCGGCGCAGTTCGAAAGCCTCATCCACCCGTTCACGATCATGCTGTCCCTGCCCTTCGCCTTCATCGGGGCCATTGGCGGCCTGCTGATCACCGGCCAGTACATGTCCATGTTCGCCCTCATCGGCGTCATCATGCTCATGGGTCTGGTGGTGAAGAACGGCATCCTCCTGGTGGACTTCACGCTGCAGGTCCGTGAGAAGGGCCGCACGGCGCACGAGGCGCTCCTCGAGGCCGCCCCGGTGCGTCTGCGCCCGATCCTGATGACGACCATCGCGATGATCGCCGGCATGATCCCGGTGGCCATCGCGAAGGGCGACGGCGCGGAGACGCGCGCGCCCATGGCCATCACCATCATCGGAGGCCTCGTCACCTCCACGTTCCTCACGCTGGGCGTGGTGCCGGTGGTGTACTCGCTGCTGGATCAGCTGGCCGCGCGCTTCAAGCGCAACAAGGGCAGCGACACGGGCTTCGCGGGGGGCTCCGGCCCGGCGCACGGTCCGTCCAACCAGGACCGTGAGCGGGAGGCCGCGGCGGCCGCTGCCCGGGTGGAGACTGCCTGATGCGCCGACCCACCTCCATCACCTCCCCCTCGGAGTCCGAAGTGCGCTCCGAGGGGAAGGACGAGGCCGCTGACGAGAAGGCCGTGATGGAGCGCCTGCTCCAGGATGGGGACCAGTCCACGCCGGACTCACGCCGCTTCATGGGGCTCATCCGGGAGCTGGCCCACTTCCGCTCCTTGAGGGACCCGCTGGCGAGCCTCTGCGACGACATGCGGCTGACCCCCACCCAGGTGCACGCGCTTGGGTGGCTGGGCATGGACGGCCCCATCCAGGTGGGCGTGCTGGCGCAGCGCATCGGCATCACCAAGAAGACCATCACCGGCGTGGTGGATCGCCTGGAGGACATGGGCATGGTGGAGCGCGGCCGGGACGCGGAGGACCGGCGCGCAGTCACCGCGAAGCTCACCGACCGGGGATGTGAAATCTACAAGGTCATCCAGCTGATGACGGACGCGGGCATCCGGCGGTTGATGGGCCTGCTTCCCGACGATGACCGCGAGGCGCTGTTCGGCATCATCGAGCGGATGCTCGCCCGCATGAAGGCCGGCGCCCCGCCGCGCTGAAGAGGGCACCCAGGTGCGCGGATGGGCGCGGGCTGCGACACTGCCCGCGCCCATGCTCCCCTCCTTCGTGGCCCTGCTCGGGCTTGGCCTGAGCGCCGCTCCCCCGCCCTCCCCCGCCGCACCTTCCGCGTCCGTAGTGCTCCACGCGCAGTGCCGCACACACGGGGCGGATCCATCCAGACCCTGGGCGCTCGCGCACGGCATGGACCTGGACGGGAAGGCCTTCCGCGCACGGGATGGCCGCGCGGCCTCGGACGCCATCGTCGCGGGGTTCCTGCGCCGCGACGCCCCCGACGAGGGAGGCACGGCCCGCTACTTCTTCGACGCCTTCACCCCGGACGGCACGCCCGTGGAGCCCCACCCGGCGCTCCAGGTGAAGACCTTCCTGCTCGCGGGCTACCCCCGCTCGCATGCGTTCCCCACGGCGTGGGGCAAGGTGACGCTGCGGGAGCTGGTGGCGTCGCTCCAGCACGACTTCCGCCCCGCGCTCGCCGCGTCGCCGGACGGAGCGTGGGCGCTGGACGCGCTGTCACACGTGCTGGAGCCCGGGGGCTCGTTCGTCAACGGCGCGGGAGAGACGGTGCGCATGGACGCGGTGATGGACACCGCGCTCGCCACGCTGGAGTCCGCGAACGCGGAGCTGCTCCGGGGCATGAAGGCGGGCCTTCCCCAGGTGCCCAAGAACAAGCAGGGCATCTACGCGCACCCGTGTGGAGGGCTCCACTTCTTCCAGGCCGTCGCGGGCTGGGCGCGCTTCCCCGCCGTGCGCAAGGCGTGGGGCTCGCGGCTGGACGCGCAGGTGGACGTGCTGGTGTACCGGCTGGGTTCGGAGGCGAAACAGTACGAGGCCGCGCTCACCGCCGCGCCCGCGTACCGCGTCCCGGTGCTGGTGCAGATGGTGAAGTTCCACGGCCACTTCCTGGAGGCGCTGGGGCGCTACCGGGACGAGACGGGCTGGAAGCCCACGCCCGCGCAGGCCCGGGCGGTGGCGGAGGCGAAGGCCGCGCTGGAACACGCGACGCTCAGGCTGGAGGCCACGGGCGCCTTCCGCGACACGGAGGCGCTGACCAAGACGCAGCCCCAGCTCGCCCTGGACCTGGTGGGCGATGCGTGCCACGCGGCGCGCGGCTGGGACCTGTGGGCCTCCGCGAAGGCCCGTTGAGACCCGAAGCTCGGGAGCCGCTCAGGGCCCGTCCTGACGCTGGCCTCCTGGCTTGAGCCGCAGGAGCCCCGCGGAGAGCGCCGCCTTCCCGGAGGCCATCCACCGGCGGCCCCGCTGCCGCGCGACCATCACCGAGCCCAGCACGAGCCGCTGCGCGCGCATCTGGAGCAGGTCCGCGCGCAGCTCCATGGGCGTCACGGTGCGGATGCGGCCCTGCTCGTAGGCCTCCGTGATGGCGCGGCGCTGGAGCTTGCCGCTGCTCGTCTTCTGGAGCTGGCCGTAGCGGATGAAGAGGACGTCCTCTTTCGCGAGCGTCACGCCCACCGTCTCCAGCACCGACTGGCAGACCTGCTTGCGGCTGTCCTCCAGGCGCTCCAACGCGGACGGGTGGTTCACCTCCGCCAGCACCACCAGGCGCCCCTTCACCTGGATGACGGCGGTGCGGCCCGGGCGGATGAAGCCCAGCCGCTCCACGGCCTGCTCGAAGTCCGCGGAGAAGAAGCTCTGGCCGTTCACCTTGATGCGGTCGTTGATCCGCCCGGTGATGAAGAGCTCGCCCTCCTTCTGGAAGCCCAGGTCACCCGTGGCGTAGAAGCCGTCGTCGCCGCGCAGGGGCCGGTCGTCCAGGAAGTACGACGGCGCCAGGCTGCCGCCTCGCAGCTCGATTTCGCCCAGCTCGCCCTCGCCGCACAACCGGCCGTCCTCCGCGCGCAGCCGCACCTCGAACTCCGTCAGCGGGCGGCCCACGGAGATGGCCGGCTGGCCGTTGGGCGCGGTGATGACGCGCACCGTCTGGCGCGGCGGCACGCTCGCGACCATCAGCACCGTCTCCGCCATGCCGTAGCAGGGCATGAACACGTCGCGCCGCAGGCCGCACGGGGCGAGGATGTCCAGGAACTGCTCCAGGTTGGGGATGTTGATGGGCTCGCTGCCCAGGTAGATGCTCTGCACGCGTGACAGATCCAACCGCTTCAAGTCATCCGCGTCCGCCGACTTGAGCGACTTCAGCGCGTAGTCGATGGCGAAGTTGGGGATGACGGAGCCCATCACCTTCTCGGAGGAGATGAGCTCCAGCCAGCCCATGGGGTCCATCAGGAACGACGCGGGCTGGGCCAACAGCAGATCATTGCCCACCGTGATGCAGGTGAGCAGCCCGCCGATGAGTCCCATGTCGTGGTAGAGCGGCAGCCAGCTCGTCACCCGGTCCTCGGACGTGCGGCTGTCGTGCCGGATGATCATCCGCAGGTTCGCGGCCAGGTTCTCCTGGGTGATGGGCACGCCCTTGGGGAACGACGTGGACCCCGACGAGAACTGCACGAACGCCACCTCCCCGGGCGCCACCTCGCGCAGCTTCACACCGGGACGCTTCGCGCCCGTGGGCGGCGGCGGCAGGCGCTCCAGGGGCAGCTCCAGTCCAGCAATGCTGGGCACGTCCAGCAAGAGCAGCGCGCCATAGCGCTCGCGGATGCGCGCGAGGAAGTCCCGGTAGGGCCCCTTCGGCGTGCTCAGGATGTATGGCTTCACGGACAGGGGCACCGCGCCCAGCTCCATCAGCCCCAGGAAGGCGAAGATGACGGACGAGGAGGTTTCGAAGGGCAGCACCACGCGCGTGCCCGGCGCCACGCCGTGCGCACGGAAGTGCTCCGCCGCCCCGGCCACCCGGGAGGCGAACTCCCGGTAGGGCACGAACTCCGGCGGCCCGATGAAGTCGTCGTAGAGAAACAGGCCGCGTCGCGGATCCGCCGACTCCAGCCGCTGGATGATGTCGAGCATGTGAAAAGCCTCCCCTCCTCCGGGTCCTTCAATCCTTCAGTGCGAGGGCGCCACCTGGCGCATCCACGCGAGCACGCGAGGCAGCACCTCCGCGCGGGCGCGCTCTCCGCGCACCACGTCGAAATGGCCCGCGTCCCAGCTCAGCCCCTGCGCGCGCCCCAGGACGAACAGATCCTTGCGGGCACTGCCCAGGTGGGCCACCAACTTCTGCGCGCGCTGCGGTGACGCATGGAACACGTCCGCCGCGCCCACGCCCGCGAACACTGGCAGCGTCACGTTGCCCAGCGCGCTCCAGTAGTCCGTCGCGCCATCCGTGCTCCGGAACGCGCCCGTGGGCGCCCAGTCCGTGAACTGCCGCATCACGCCCGCCGGTTCGTCCCAGGGCCCCTGCTTCAGCGCCTTCGCAGGGAAGCGTCCCAACATCCCCGCCACCGTGGATGAGAAGCCCAGCTGGAAGCGCTTCTTGAACCCGCCGTCGCTGTAGTCGTTCACCGCCGAGGACAGCGTGCACACGCCGGACAGCGACGCCTGGAGCGAGGGGTCCACCCCCAGCGCCGCCAGCGCCGCGTAGCCCGCCATGCTGTGGGCCAGGAGGAACAACGGCCCGGTGTGACGCGCGCGCACGGCCCGCACCAGGTCCGGGATGTCGTGGCGCACGTACGTGTCGAAGCTCCAGTCGTACGCGCGCTTCGCGGGCCAGCGGCTCTTGCCATGCCCGCGCAGGGACGCGACGTACGACACGCAGCCCGCGTCCACGAACGCGCGCGCGAACCCATCCCCCTGCCCGCCCAGGAAGAAGCGGCCGTCGGAGAACAGCCCCGGCACGAAGAGGATGCCGGGCGCGGAGTCCGGCGTCCCGGACAGGCGCGCCTCCACGACGTGCAGCGCGTGCTCCTGGGACGTGGGCACCCAGAACTCCAGCGACGCGAGCTCCGGCTTCACGTTCGTGCTCATGGGCGCGGATCCTCGACAGGGGCCACCGGGGCGCGCGCGGCGTCCAGGAACTGCTGCAGCGACGCGAGCGACCGGGCCCGCGCGTCCAGGAAGGCCACGCTCACCAGCGCCTCCACCGCCACCGGCCCGCCCACCGTCAGGAACACGCGCTGACGGAACCGCGCGCGGTAGTTGAGGCCGTCCGGCTCCAGCTCGTCCGCCGCGGGCGACTCCAGCTCCGTGTGCACCACCACGTCACCCGGGGGAATCTCCCGGCGGTAGTCCACCTCCACGCGCGACACCACCGCCACCACCGGCCCCCCGCGCGTCAGCCCCTGCCGCTCCAGCCAGGCCCACCGGCCCGCCTCCAGGTACTCCAGCGTGGTGGCGTTGTTCACGTGCCCCAGGATGTCCAGGTCATTGGGACGCACGCGCAGCGTGAGTGACGACTCTTCGAAGTGCACGGGGGGGATGTCCTTCGGCTGCCAGGGGGATGACAGCGACTTCAGGGGGACGGAGCGCGCGTCACGATGACCACCGTCGAGACGAACCCTCCGCTATGCGACAGCGAAACAGAGACCTGCAGGCCCTCGCGCGCCAGGTACTCCGCGAGCGTGCCGTGAAACTGGAAGCGCGGCGCGTGCCGGGCGTCGTGGACGAGCTCGGCGTCCGTCCAGAACCAACCGGCGACCGCGGGCAGCGCCTTGAAGAGGGCCTCCTTCGCGCTGAAGCCCGCCGCCAGGCTCTGCACCGGATCCGCCGCGCGCTCGAAGTGGGCGAGCTCCGCGGCGGTGAAGAAGACGTCCGGCTCCCGCAGGGCCCGTGCGGCCTCCAGCTCCGAAATGGCCTGGAGGTCGTGGCCCAGGCCCATCAACACCCGACGAGGTCCATCCAGGTGTCCTCCAGCTCCTCTCGCGACGCCACCGTGATGCCGGTGATGCGCTTGAGCGCGTGGAAGATGAGCTGCTCCTTCTTGCGCAGCGCGTCCGGCGCGTAGAAGCCCTCGCGGTGCTCCAGCTGATCCCACCAGTTGACGTGGGTGTCGCGGGATTCCACGCGCTCGCGCTTGCTGCCGTGCACCTCGCCGCCGTCGCGCAGGAACAGGTACGCCACCGCGAACGCCTCCTTGGCCTTGTACGCGCCGCTGTCCACCAGCGCCTTGGCGAAGGCGATGAAGTAGTTCATGTGCTGCACTTCGTCCGCGGCCACCTGCTTGAACAGGGCGCGCAGCCCCGGGTCCTGGACCATCTGCGAGCACTGGCCGTAGTCCACCGCCGCCACCACCTCGGAGATGGACAGCAGCGTGAGCGTGCGCAGCATGTCGTCGTCGGGGAAGACCTTGCGGAACTCGATGAAGGTGGCGTCGGTGATGGGCTCCAGCCCCAGCACCGAGGACAGGCGGTTGAACGCCGTCTCGTGGTGCGCCTCCTCCTCGTTCCAGTAGCGGCTCCACGTGCCGCACGCCTGCATGATGGAGGCGACGGTGGGGTTCTTCTCCTGCCACCGGCGGCACTCCTGATCCGCCAGCCGCTCCAGCCGGTCCGCGCCCGGCTTCGTCGTCAGCTCCGCCCGCCCCGCGTTCCACACCAGGTGCCGGTCGGCTTCACCCACGTGCGCGAAGTCCACGTGGGAGAGCAGCTCCACCACGCTCCAGCGCCGCGACTCGTGCAGCCGCTGCTGCTCCCAGGTGATGTCCACCAGGGACTGCCCCCGCTGGGTGAGGGCTTCGTACAGCTCCGCCTGGATGGCCGGGCGGCTTTCGGGCGAGAGGACCTTGGGGGGGGCGACGGTCGCTTCTTCGTGCTCGAGGCTGCGCGCGAGGACGCTCATGCCGACTTCCGCTCCGGGTTCGTGACTTCACCCATGAACACCGCCAGGACCTTGGACACGGGTGTATCGAGGGACAGTGCAGGCAGGCGAACTCTCAGTCCATAATCCTTGCGCAACCCGTTGGAGGTGCGGGCAAAGGCTTCCATCAAGTCCACGCTGTTGGTCATGCGCTCTGAGCGTGTAATCAGCGCCGCCAGTGTGAGGTCTTCGGAAAACAACTCTTCTTCCGTGAAACCCACGTTTTCCGCGAACTTCCGTCGGATATATGACTCGAGCTCCTGTGCGTCGGGCACGGGGGACCTTCCTTCCCAGGGCTTGAAAGTCGATTTCCCAGTCTAAAACAGGAAAGACTAACTGTGGCTCCAGACCTGTCAATCATCAACGGGTCACTTTGGATCCGCGTACGAACCCGTCCTCACGGGTTCGTTTCACGCGTCATTCATGCAATCAGGCGCGAGATTTCTTCGGCAGTGAAACCTGCGTCTTCCAGGATGACGCGCGAGTGCTGTCCGAGCGTGGGCGGTGGACGCAGTGCGACGTGGCCCATGCGCAGCGGCGTGAGCAGGTGCGTAACGCGAATGCCGCGCTGCGCATCATCCGTCTCCACGAAGAGGCCGCGCGCGCGCAGCTGCGGATCCGCGAGCACCTCGTCGCCTTCCGCCACCGGCTCCACGCAGAACTCCGCGCCGGAGAGCTGCTCACGCCAGTGCGCCAGGGGCTGGCTCGCGAAGACGCGGGTGAGCTCCGCCTTCACGCGCGCGCCGGCTTCGCCGCCGGAGTACGCGTCGTCCAGCAGCTCCGGGCGGCCCAGCTTCGCGCAGAGCGAGCCGAAGAACTTGGGCTCCAGCGCGCCCACCGCGAGCCAGCGGTCGTCCGCGGTGCGGTACAGGCCATAGCTGGGAAAGCCGCCGTTGAGCGCCTCGCTTCCACGCTGGAGCGGTGAGCCCTCCGTCCCCATGAACAGGCGCGAGGCCAGGTGAAGGTGGAGGAACGCCAGCGCGCCGTCCGTCATGGACACGTCCACGAGGCGGCCCACGCCGGTGCGCTCGCGCTCGTGCAGCGCGGCCAGGATGCCCACCAGCGCGAAGAGGCTTCCCCCGCCGATGTCCGCCATCTGCACGCCCGGGAACGCGGGTGCGCCACCGGCTTCTCCGCCGTAGCCCAGCAGGCCCGCGCGGGCCACGTAGTTGAGGTCATGCCCCGCCTTGAGCCGGTCCGGCCCCGTCTGGCCGTAGCCGGAGATGGCGCAGTAGATGAGCCGCGGGTTCTTCTGACGCAGCACCGCCTCGCCCACGCCCAGCTTGTCCATGACGCCAGGGCGGAAGCTCTCCACCAGCACGTCGTAGTGGGACACCAGGCGCAGGAGCGCGTCACGGCCCTCGGGCGTCTTGAGGTTGAGCGTGAGCGAGCGCTTGTTGCGGTGCAGCCCGTAGTAGAGCGCGCCCTCCCCTTCGCGGTGCGGCGGCATGTGGCGGGTGGCGTCCCCCACGTCCGGGTCCTCCACCGTGTCCACGGTGGCACCCAGGTCCGCGAGCACCAGCGTCGCGTACGGGCCGGGCAAGAGGCGCGACAGGTCCAACACCCGCAGGCCTGCGAGGGGGGAAGACGGCTCAGACATGAAAGGGGGCTCCAGGGGGAGATGGAGACATGCAGACGGCGCGTCCCCATCAGGGTGACGCGCCGTCGGTACGACACGAGACTCAGAGGCTCAGGACAGCAGCTTCGCCAGCTTCATGGCGAGGCCCATGTCCATCGGCTTGAACTTGAGCTTGCCCTGCATGGCGGCCATCTGCGGGTTCAGCTTGCCCTCGCGGATCTTCACGAAGTCGTCGTTGCTGACCGTGACGGTCATCTTCGACGCGCCGTTGAG
This sequence comes from Corallococcus sp. AB032C, assembly GCF_003668935.1. NCBI lineage: Bacteria > Pseudomonadati > Myxococcota > Myxococcia > Myxococcales > Myxococcaceae > Corallococcus > Corallococcus sp. AB032C. Next base: position 40,821 of record NZ_RAWP01000001.1, read on the forward strand.
ACCCTCGGACACCCAGCCCTCCGTCTTGGTGGTGTCCAGCGTCCACTTGCCGCCACCGTCGCCGGAGACGTCGAAGTGGATGATGGCGTTGATGTCCTTCGCCAGCTCCGGCTTCGCCTGAAGCTTCTCGGGAATCTGCCCCTCGATGATGTCCTTCGCGGTCGCCATGACTCGCTCCTTGGGTTCAGCGTTGATTGGTGAATCAGCCCTGCGCGGACCGTAGTGGTGCCCCACCGCCCCGGTCAAGCACGGCCACGGGAGGCGTGCTCAGACGCGAGAGGTGTCCGCCGAGGGGCTGAGGGACTGTCGCACCATCGACAGCAGGTCGTTGAGTTCGAAGGGCTTGGCCAGGTGGCCCATCGCGCCAATGTCCTTCGCCTTGCTGCCGACGTTGCGGTCCGCGCTGAGGACGATGATGGGGATGCCCGCGAAGGCAGGCTTCTGGCGCATGCGCTGGGCGAACTCCCAGCCGTCCATCACCGGCATCATCAGGTCCAGGAGGATGAGGTGCGGAGGGTCCGGCTCCAGGCGCTCCAGGGCCTCCTTGCCGTTGCGGGCACGGCGGATCTCGAAGCCTTCGGCCTCCAGGATCTCGGAGAGGGCCTCCAGGATGTCGGGATCATCGTCCACGACGAGCACTACGGGTGCTTCAGCATGCTGTGCGTTGAGCGAGGTCAGAGGTGTCTCCTCGATACCGCTTCCGGAGGTCGATCTTCCACCATCACTGGCCCCCCGGGTGCAAGAAATCAAGGGTCCCGCGGACGGAGTGGGAGCCCGTTGCAAAACCGACAGTCACTGCCCACCCTTCCGGTGATTCGAAGCTCGGCCAGGGGAGGTCCGCGTGAGGTGGATGGGGGAGACGGCTGGAGGCAACGAAACCGCACCGGGGCTCGCGCTGTTGCCCCGTCAAGGGACACCCCGCCTGCTCGGTCCCCTGCTCCTGGACTACCTGGGGTTGGAGGCCCTGCCTCCCCTGCCGGCCGTGACAGGCATCGACGGGCTGATGGCCGCCGTGGGCTTCCGCCGCAAGGACGGCGAGCGCAACCTGTGGGAGCGCCAGGACCGCACGCTGCTGGTGGGCGAGGAGCCGCTGGAGGATGGCGGGCGGCTGGTCTGGGCGCTGCCGGTGCCCTGGAGCGCGGAGCCGGGTTCACCCCAGGTGCCTCAGGCTTCACCGTCAGGCGAGCGCGTGGAGGACCGCGTGCGATTCCTTTCGCTCGCGTCGCACGACCTGCGCGGGTCGCTGGCCAACATCCGCTCGTACGCGGCGCTGCTGCTCAACGGGCGCATCCCGCTGGAGCCCAAGGCGCAGCGGGGGCTGGAGACCATCCTGCGCAACGCGGACCGGGCGCTCTCCTTCGCCCAGGACTTCTTCGACTCCAGCCGCGCGGACCTGGGCGCGCTGGCGTGTGAGCGCGAGCGCCAGGCGCTCCTGCCCATCCTGGATGCCGCGGTGGAGCGCACGCGGGCCGCGGCGTCCGCCGCCAACGTGGAGCTGGTGCTGGACACGCTGCCGGACCTGCCCGACGTGACGGTGGACGCGGGCCGCATCCAGCACGCGGTGGAGGCCTTCGTGCACCACCTGCTGGCACGCGCGCAGCCGGGAGAGGCGCTCCACGTGCGCGCCGAGCGCATGGGTCACCAGGTGCGGGTGGAGGTGCGCCGCGACGGCGCGGCCGTTCCGGAAGAGGACATCACCGCTGTCTTCCAGTGCGAGGAGCGCGCCTTCCGCGAGCGCAAGCTGGAGGATCCGCTGCGCGTCTTCCTGGCCCGGCAGGAGGTGGAGGCCCACGGCGGCCAGGTGGGCGCCCAGGCGGACGAGGGCGGCACCACGCTCTTCCTCACGTTGCCCTTATCGCTTCCAGCGGAACTCGGGCATCCAGCGGGCTGGCAGGCGTGAGCCCTGGCCGGCGGAGTTGCTAGCGCGACCCACCTCCCACCGGTATGCTCCCTCGCGCATTTCGTGAGGAGCGAAGCCATGGGATTGAAGCTTCCTGAGATTCTTCTGATTTTCGCGGCGCTGCTGCTGCTGTTCGGCGGCTCGCGGTTGCCGCAGCTCGGCTCGTCCCTGGGCAGCGCGCTCCGCAACTTCAAGCGCGGCTTCTCCAGCGACGAGGAGAAGGACGACGCTGGCGACAAGAAGCCCGGCACGCTGTCCGCGTCCACCACCGTGGACAAGGACGTCGCCGCCAAGTCGCCCAGCCACCACGCCTGATTGCCGTCCGGGTGGGCCCGGGAAGGCCCCGCCCCTGACGTCAAAAGACATCGCTGAACGTTCACCCGTGACGCCCGTACCGTGACCGCTCGAAAGCGGCCTCGGACGGGCGTCGGGCTTTGGTGCGTCAGTCCATGACCTTCGCGCCTTCGTACATGGCGTCGATGGTCTTGATGTACTTCTGGCTGGCGACCTTGCGCTTCACCTTGAGGGTGGGCGTGAGCTCACCGGACTCCTGCGTGAAGTCCGCGTCCATGACGGCGATCTTCTTGATGCTGGAGTACGGAGGAATCTCCGCGTTCACCTTCTTGATGATCTCCTCGACGGCCGCCTTGATCTCCGGCCGCTGGGAGTTCTGCGCGTAGGTGCCCACCGCGATGCCCTTGTCCTCCAGCAGCTTGCGCGCCGGGTCCTCGGACACGGTGATCAACGCCACCAGGAACGGCCGCTTGTCGCCGTACACCATGGCCTGGCTGATGAGCGGGAAGGTCTTGAGCGTGTTCTCGATGTTCTGAGGCGCCACGTTCTTGCCGCCCGCGGTGACGATGATGTCCTTCTTGCGGTCGGTGATGCGCAGGTAGCTGTCGGAGTCCACCTCGCCGATGTCACCGGTGTGGAACCAGCCGTCCGGATCCAGCACCTCCGCGGTGGCGGCGGGGTTCTTGTAGTAGCCCTTCATCACGCAGGGGCCACGCACCAGAATCTCACCGTCCGCGGCGATCTTGATCTCCGTGCCCGGCACCGGCGGGCCCACGGTGCCGATCTTGATCTTCTCCACCCGGTTGGCGTTGCACGGAGCGCTCGTCTCCGTGAGGCCGTAGCCCTCCAGCACCTTGAGGTCGAGCAGGTCGAAGAAGTAGGCGATCTTCCGGGACAGCGGCGCGCCGCCGGAGATGAAGATGCGCATGTTGCCGCCCAGCTTCTCGTCGAGTGTCTTGCGCACCTTGGAGAACACGAGCCTCTTCGCCAGGCTGAACATCAGCGTGTCGTACTCGCGCCCCTGGCCCTTGGCCTCGGAGTACTCGTCGAACAGGCCGAAGGCCCACTTGAAGAGCTTGCCCTTCACGCCGGGCGCCGCCGAGCCGTTGGCCACGACGTTGTTGTAGACCTTCTCGAACACGCGCGGCACGGACGGCAGCACCGTGGGGCGCGTCTCCGCCAGGTTCGCGAGCAGCTTGTCCACCGACTCCGCGATGATCAGCCGGAAGCCCATGGACAGCCACGCGGCCTTCACCACCTGGGCGAACACGTGCGCCAGGGGCAGGAAGAGCATGACGGAGTCGTCCGGCTTCATCATGCCCATGGCCTGGGTGGCCTTCGCTTCGTAGGCCCAGTTGCCGTGGGTGAGGATGACGCCCTTCGGGTCGCCCGTGGTGCCGGAGGTGTAGACGAGCATGTTGGTCTCGTCCAACTTCACCTGCGACACGCGCTCGGTGAACGCGGACTCGGCGGCCTGGGGGATGCCCTTGCCGGAGGCCACCATGTCCGCGAGCGACAGCTCCTTGTCGCCGGAGATCGGTCCCTCGAAGACGATGATCTTCTGCAGCGAGGGGATGTCCGCCAGCTTGGAGCGCACGCGGGACAGGCGGCCCGCCTGCTTGGCGTCCTTCTCGTCGTTGTCGACGAGCAGGACCTTCGTCTCCGAGTGGTTCAGGACGTAGCGGCACTCATCCGGCGTGTTGGAGCCATAGATGGGCACCGTGATGGCCTGGGCCGCGCTGATGGCCAGGTCCGCGATGATCCACTGCAAGCTGGTGTTGGCGAAGATGGCCACCCGGTCCCCGGGCTGAACGCCCTGGGCGATGAGGCCCGCCGCCTGCGCCTTCACGTCCTCCAGCACCTGCGCGAACGTGACGTCCTGCCAGCGTCCGTCCTTCTTGTGCGTCACGCCTACCTTGGAGGCGTTCTGTGCCCGCTGAACGAGCAACTGGACGAGGTTCTGCTCCTGCGTCCCGCCCGCTGCGGGAGCCGTCGTGACCTGACTCTCTGCCCTCACTTGAGCTCCTCCTGGATGTCGGCATCCACCTTCTTGGCCCACTGCTGCACGCGCTGCCCCTCCGCGGGGTTGTACGCGGTGCTTCCCTGCTTGACCTTCTCGACGGCCGCGCTCGCCTCCTTCGCCTTGCCGTCCTTCAGCAACGTCTCGGCAAGGTAGTAGTGCGCGCGCAGCGACTGCGGAAACCTGGCGATGGCCTTCTGGTAGTACTCGGCGGACTTGCCCAGGTCCCGCTTCGGCCAGGGCAGCTCATAGAAATAACGCCCCTTCACCAGCCAGGGACCGCCGTACTCGTACGTGGCGTCGATCTTCAGCGCGGTGTCCAGGCGCTCGTTGAACTTGCCCTCCAGCCCGTCGCCCAGCGCCTTCATGATTCCCACGGCCTGCGAGTAGGAACCGATGCCGCAGGCGGCGAAGTAGTAGCCCTCCACGCGCGCGGGCTGGAGCTTGGAGGCCTTGTCCCCGGCCTCCCAGGTCTGCTTGCCCAGGACCATCTTGAGCTTCTTCTCCGTGGCCCCGTCCGCCTGCCACTGGAGGATGCGCGCCTTGCGCCACGCCAGCTCGAAGTCGTCCGGCGCGGCCTTCAGCGCCTCGGACACGTCCTTGTCCAGCGCCTTCACGGACTCCGCGTCACTGCGCTTCGCGTACAACGCGTCGAGTTGGTCGAGCAGCGCGGGATCCGCAGCGTTCGCCGGGATGGCCCAAAGCACCCAAAGGGCAAGCAATTTCAAGCGCATCGAAAAGCCTTAGCACGCACGCTCGCCTACCATCAACCGAACGTGCCAGACGCAGCGCGGCAAAAAAGAAGACGGGACCGGCAAGGTGCGAACACCCCGCCAGGTCCCGTCATCGATGCAACAGATGCCGCCCTTCGCGCTTTGCGCTTCAGGCCGCGTCGGCCGTGGCGGTGTGCTCTTCGTTCTCGTTGAAGGCGATGAGGTAGCGCTCCAGGAAGTTCTTCGTCTTCAGCTCCACCTGACGCACGCGCTCGCGCGACACGCCCCAGCGCTGGCCCAGCTCCTCCAGCGTCAGCGGCTTGTCCTGCGTGAGGCGCTCCTGGAGGATGTCCCAGCCCAGGTCGCCAATGCGCTTGCGCACCTTGGACAGGGCATCCTGGATTTCGGTGTCCTGCTCGCGGGAGAGGAACGTCTCCTGCGGGGAGGGACCGCCGTCCTCCAGCCGGTCGAGGAAGGTCGTCTCGCCCTCCTCGTCGATGGTGGCGTCCAGCGAGAAGTCCACCATGCTGCCGCGCTCCGCCTCACCGCCGCGCACCTGGCTGCGGTTGTCCTTCAGATAGCGGGTGATGTAGGCGCGGATCCACCACACGGCATAGGTGGCGAAGCGCACGTTCTTCTTCGGGTCGAAGTGCTCGATGGCCTTCATGAGGCCGACGTTGCCTTCCTGGATGAGGTCGTCCAGGCGGGCCCCGCGGTTGGCGAACTTCTTCGCCACGGCGACCACGAAAGCGAGGTTGGAGCTGGCGAGCGTCTGTCGGGCGCTCTCGTCACCCTTGCGGGCCTGGCGAGCCAGTTCGTACTCCTGTTCACGCGTGAGCTGCTGGTGGCCGCCCAGGTGACGCAGGTAATGCGAAAGGCCCTCTGCCGCGAACTTCGTCGAGTTGGCCATGATTTCCCGTCCTTCCGTTCGAAACTGCCGGACGCGATGAATCCCCCGACGAACCGCGTCCACCTGTCACTAGGACGCGCAACGGCGGAAAGGGTTTCTCATTCCTTCCAAGAAGAGCGTTTCGCCCTCTCACCCTTGTCAAATGCCCGTCACGCACTCGCACTTCCGGGCCCTTGGAAGCGCGTGACGTGTCGGGTGGGACAGCACCTACGTTTCCGGTCACGAAGTCTTCAACGCTTGAGCGCGGGGAAGATTTTCTCGGGATTGAGCAGACCTGATGGATCGAAAAAGACCTTCAGGCGGCGCTGCAGTTCCAACAGCGCGGGCGATTGCTCCAGCGCCAGATATTCCCGCTTCGCGTGCCCCACGCCGTGCTCACCAGTGATGGTGCCCCCCAGTTCCACGGTGAGCACCAGCATGCGGCGCAGCGCCTCGTCCACGAGGGGGCGCTGGCTGGGACCTTCGTACAGGATGTTGGCGTGCAGGTTGCCGTCACCCGCATGGCCATACGTGGCGACGGTGAGCCCCAGCTCCGCGCCCATCTTCTTCAGCCGCTCGATGATCTCGGGAATTTTCGAGCGGGGTACCACGATGTCCTCGGAAATCTTGGCTGGCTTGAGCGCGCGCAGTGCCGGGGAAATCATCCGCCGCGCCGCCCACAGCTTTTCGCGCTGACTTTCGTCCTGGGCCACCAGGGTCTGGGTGGCCCCGTGCTGGGTGCAGATGTCCCCCAACAGTTGGAGCTCCGCGAACACGCCTTCGGGAGTGTTGCCGTCGACCTCGGCGATGAGGGCGGCGCCCGCGTCCGGGGGGAACTGGAAGCTGCCCCGGTGCACGATGGCCTGGACGGCGACCTCGTCGATGAGCTCCAGGCAGCGCGGCAGGATGCCGGCGGCGAGCACCGCGGAGACGCCTCGCGCCGCGTCCAGCACGGAGGGGAAGACCACCAGCGCGGTCATCACCTGCCGGGGCAGTGGAATCAGCTGCACCGTGATTTCAGTGGCCACGCCGAGCGTGCCCTCGGAGCCCACGAAGAGCCCCACCAGGTCATAGCCGGCCACGCCCTTGATGGTGCGCCGGCCCACCCGCAGCACCTCGCCGTCCGGCATCACCCATTCCAGGCCGATGACGTAGTCGCGCGTGACGCCGTACTTCAGGGCGCGCGGGCCGCCGGCGTTCTCCGCCACGTTGCCGCCCAGCGTGCAGAACTCCCAGGAGTTCGGATCCGGCGGATAGAAGAGGCCCTGGGCTTCCACGGCCTTCATCAGGTCGCCCGTCACCACGCCGGGCTCCACCACCGCGGTGAGGTCCTCCTTGGAGATGGAACGGATGCGGTTCATGCGCTCCAGGCTGACCGCCATGCCGCCCTTCAGGGGCAGCGAGCCGCCGCTCTTGCCGCTGCGCGCGCCACAGGGGGTGAAGGGCACGCCGTGCGCCTGGCACGCCTTGAAGATGGCGGACACCTGCGCGGTGCTCTCCGGCAGCAGGACGGCGTCAGGCCGGTACACGCCGCTGTCGGATTCGTCGCGCGCGTAGGCGTCGAGCGTGGCCTCGTCGCGCTTCACCTGGCCCTGGGACAGCACGGTTGTCAGGGCCTCCAGCACCTTCGCCACGCGCTCGGGCGCCACCCGCTCGAAGGTCTGGGAGGCGGGGTTCATCGGCCCGCTCCCGTGCGAGCCCCCAGGCGGGCCCACAGCTCGCGGCGCAGGGGGCCGTCGCGGCGCAGGCGTCCTTCATAGGCCTCCGCGTGGGTGACGGCGTCGCGCTGGTGGTCGGCCCTCAGCCGCAGACACGCCTGCTCCGCCTCCAGGATGCAGGCGGTGGCTGGACTGTCGAGCACCCGGGCGAGCGAACGCGCCACCTGCCGGGCCAGGTCTTCCTGGAGGATGAGCCGGTGCGCGAAGACATCCACCAGCGCGCCGATGCGTCCGAAGCCCACCACGCGCGAACCCGGCACGTAGGCCACGTGCGCGCGGCCGGTGAAGGGCAGCAGGTGGTGCGGGCACATGGAGTGGAAGCGCAGGTCCGTCACGACCACCAGTTCGCCGGAGGAGTCCGCGGGCGCGGGGTAGGTCTTCCCGAGCGCCTCCTCGGGCGTGCGGCCGTAGCCGTCGAGGAAGCCGTTCGCCCACACGTCGGCCACGCGCGTGGGTGTGTCCAACAGGTTCACGTCCTGGAGGTCGAGCCCCGCGGCGGTGAGGAAGTCGCGGACCGCTCGGGCCATACCGGCGGGGTCGGGGCGCACGGCGCGAGGGGCCGGGGCCTTGGCGGCGGGGGCGCGGCGACGGGAACGGGAGGGAGGCACGGGCGGCGGAACTCCTGGCGCGAAGGGCGTGACGCTGGCGCGCCCAACCTAACCGATGCGGCCAGGAGGGACGTCTGGAATGAAAACAACGTTCCCTTGTCGTCGTGTTTCGGCGGTGTACCCAGGCTGCCTTGACACTCCCGGGGGCCGACAGTAAGCCAGCCGGGAACCCTCAGATGCTCTCGCGCGCCCACACCCTTGCCCGCCTCACCGCGATGTTGCTCGTCGCGCTCTGGGGTGCCCAGCCGCTGGGTCTGGCGCTGCACGTGGAGCAGCACGCGCACCGGTTCTGTCCGCAGCACCAGACGTTCGAAGAGGACGCTCGGCGCGCGAACCCCGCGCTGTCCCGCTTCTCCGAGCGCGCCCCCGTCGTCGCCTCCGTGCCGCCCGCCGTGGCGGACGCGACGGCCCTCAACCACGAGACGTGCCCGCTGCTCACGGCCGCCCCGCAGGTGGAGGCCCTCCAGGGCTCGGGCGTCGCTTCCGCTTCGGCGTGCGTGGAGAGCAATCACCCGGCCACCGCGCCACCCCGTTCCTTCGCGCCGCTCGCCGTCCTCGACACCGCGCCCAAGGCCTCGCCTCCGACGCACGCGTAGTTCCGCGTGTCGTGTCGTGAAGCAGGTCATCAGGTCGACGGTCGTCGCGGGCGTGCATGCGCATGCTCCACGGCCGGCCGGTTCCGAGGAGCAAACATCCGTGTCATCCCTTCCGCGCAGGCATTCCCGCGCCCTCGCCGTCGTGCTCGCAGCGCAGCTGTCCGCGAGCGCGGCGTGGGCCCAGCAGTCACCACCGCCATCCACCGAGTCACCCCCACCTTCCGAGTCTCCCGCGCCCTCCGAGGACACTCCGGCGCTGAGCCCGGAGGAGATGGAGGAGATTGAGAAGGCGCTGGGCACGGACACGAGCACGCGCGCCCGTCCGTCCGGCGACACGTCCCCGGTGTCACCCACCGCGACGAACGACTCCGGCGTGACGCCGCTCAAGCTGCCCAACGCCATCTCCAGCGGCACCAACTTCCTCAACCTGAGCTTCATCCTGGACATGGCCCTGGCGGCCTTCTCCAACAAGGAGCCCCTCCAGGGCGGCGCGCACGACCCGACGAAGAACGGCTTCAACCTCCAGCAGTTGGAGCTGTCCATCGGCTCCGTGGTGGACCCGTACTTCCGCTTCGACAGCAACCTCGTCTTCAGCCAGTTCGGCGTCGAGATTGAAGAGGCGTACGTCACCACGCTGGACCTGCCCCTCAACCTCCAGGTGCGCGCGGGCCAGTTCCTCACCCGCTTCGGCCGCATCAACGCCACGCACCCGCACGCGTGGGACTTCGTGGATCAGCCCTTCATCATGAGCCGCTACTTCGGCGCGGAGGGCAACCGCGGCCTGGGCGTGGAGGGCTCCTGGCTCACACCGCTGCCCTGGTACGTGGAGGTGATTGGCAGCGCCACCGACGCCACGGGCGAGGCCACCGCGCGCAGCTTCTTTGGCGCCGCCGCCGAGCGCGTGCTGTCACCGCTGGACTTCCAGCTCACCGGCGCGGTGAAGCAGTTCTTCCCGCTGTCGGACGACCTGTCGCTCTTGTGGGGCCTGTCCGTCGCCACGGGCCCCAACCCCACGGGCTACCGCAACTACACCAGCATCTACGGCACGGACGTGTACCTGAAGTTCCGGCCCATCACGTCGCAGAGTTCGCAGCAGTGGGTGTTCCAGGCGGAGGTGCTCTACCGCCGCAGGCAGGTGCCGGAGGACGTGCTGTCCGACTGGGGCGGCTACGCGCAGACGGTGTGGCGCTTCTCCAACCGCTGGGCCACGGGCGTGCGCTACGAGTTCGGCTCGGCCGCGAAGACGCTGGAGGGCCGGGTGGCGAATGATCCGCTCGACCCCGAATGGATTTCCGACCGCCAGCGCATCACCGCGTCGGTGACGTTCTGGCCCACCGAGTTCTCCCGCCTGCGCCTGCAGGCCGCCACGGACCGGGTGGGCTGGCGAGAGTCGCCGGACTACTCGGCCTTCCTCGCCCTTGAAGTCGTGACCGGCGCCCACGGTGCCCATGCGTTCTGACCTCTTCTTCCGGAGCCCTTCCATGCGTTCCCTTCGCCTGTTCGCCGCCCTGTGCGCCGCCGTCGTCAGCCTCACCGCCGTTCCCGCTCGCGCGGATTTGAAGGTCGTCGCCACCCTCCCGGATCTGGCCGCGCTGGCCAAGACCGTGGGCGGGGACAAGGTGGACGTCACCGCGCTCGCGCTGCCCACGCAGGACCCGCACTTCGTGGACGCCAAGCCGAACCTGGCGCTCGCGCTCAACCGCGCGGACCTGCTCATCGCCGCGGGCCTGGACCTGGAGATCGGCTGGCTGCCCACGCTCCAGATGGGCGCGCGCAACAACCGCATCCTGACGGGCAACGCGGGCTACCTGGACGCGTCGCGGTTCGTGAGTCTCCAGGAGATCCCCGCCGGACAGGTGGACCGCAGCCAGGGCGACGTGCATCCCGGCGGCAACCCGCACTACCTCTATGATCCGCGGCAGGCCCTCAAGGTGGCGGCCGCCATCGAAGCGCGCATGTCGCAGCTGGATGAGAAGAACGCCGCCACCTACAAGGCCAACCTCGCGAAGTTCACGCAGGAGCTGCAGGCGGCGCAGACGGGCTGGGAGAAGCGGCTCGCGGGCTTCAAGGGCGTGCCCGTCATCGCGTACCACCGCACGACGGCGTACCTGCAGGACTGGCTGGGCTTCAAGACCATCGCCTTCCTGGAGCCCAAGCCGGGCATCCCGCCGAACCCGGCCCACGTCGCGCAGGTGCTGGCGCAGGGCAAGGCCAACAAGGTGAAGCTGGTCCTCAAGGAGGACTACTACCCGGACAACATCGCGAAGCTCGTGGCGTCGAAGATTCCCGCCGCGCTCGTCACGCTGCCCGGCGGCACCGACTTCCGTTCCGGCCAGACGTACGTGCAGCGCCTGGAGCTGATGGTGGGCCGCATGGAGCAGGGCCTCGCCGGGAAGGGGGAATGACGCCATGACGCGCTTCTCTTCCAAGGCGTGGTTGCTTCCCTTCGCGCTGCTGTCCGGGTGCGCGTTCGACGCGGGCGAAGGCTTCGCGGTGCTGGAGCCCTCCGTCCAGGCCGCGTACTCGCCGGTGTCCAGCCGCAATGCGGGTGATGGCTACCAGGCGCTCGCGTCCGACTTCCAGCTTCGCATGGACACCGGCACGGTGAGCCTGGGCAGCATCGACCTGATTGCCAGCTCCGGGGGCGGAGGCAGCACGACGTTCGACCCGTCCTCGCCACCGCCGGGCTATTCGCTGTGCCACAACGGGCACTGCCACAGCGACTCCGGGGCGCTCGTGGACTACGAGGACATCCAGGCGGAGCTGGGCGGCGGAGGCAGCACCACCGTCACCGTGGCCAACCTGCCGGTGGACGCGGAGCTGGACCTGCTGGCGCCCGCGACCCGCGAGCTCACGTGCAAGCCCGCCTGCGAGCTGGGCAAGGCGACGCTGTCCCGCGGACGCTGGGCCGTCACGGGCCTGCGGATGACGGGCAGCGTGCGCGATGGCCGTGTGCCTGCGCGCTTCGCGGGCGCCCTGCCCTTCCGCTTCACCGCGGCGGTGACGGGCGCGGAGGCCACGCCGGTGGCGGTGCTCACCGGCGCTCTGGACGTGCCGTCCGACCGGGAGAATGAGCCGCGCGTGGCGTTGGGCCTGAAGCTGGAGCTGACGCCGGCCCTCTTCGACGCGGTGGACTGGTCCGCCGCGACGGTGGGAGCGGATGGCGTGGTGGACCTGGATGCGCCCGCGAACGCGGCGGTGCGCACCGCGCTTTTGGAGAAGGTGGCGGCGCTGAGCCCCACCGCGGAGGTGAACCGTGGCTCACGGTGATCACGAGACGGAGCTGGACCGGGGCCACCGCGCCGCGGTGCCGGAGCCTGGCGAGCCGCTGCTGAAGTGCGAGCAGCTCGTCATCGGCTACGGGGGCAAGGACATCCTGCCGCCCATGGACCTGGTGGTGCGCCGCCACCAGTTCGTGGCGGTGGTGGGCCGCAACGGCTCTGGCAAGAGCACCTGGTTCAAGACGCTGCTGGGGCTGATTCCCCCGGTGTCCGGCCACATCGCCCTGGGTGCGCCGCACATCCGCAGCGCGTACGTGCCGCAGATGTCCGCCATCGACTCGCTGTTGCCCGTGCACACGCGAGAGCTGACCGGGTGGGGACGGCTGTCCGGGTGGAACTTCCTGCGGCCCTTCCCCAACAAGACGGACCGGCAGAAGGTGGAGGCGGCGCTCGACACGGCGGGCGCTCGCGGCATCGCGAAGCGGCCCTTCCGCGACCTGTCCGGCGGCGAGAAGCAGCGCGCGCTGCTGGCGCGGGTCATCGCCACCGAGGCGGATGTGGTGCTGCTGGATGAACCCACCGCCGCGATGGACGCGGTGGCGGAGAAGCAGACGATGCTGCGGCTGTGCGCGCTCGCGCATGACCGCGGCCTGGGCGTGGTGGTGGTGAGCCACGACCTGTCCGTCGCCGCCGAGCACGCCGACGTCATCCTCTTCGTGGACCGCGAGCACCGCTGCTTCGTCATGGGCGACGCGCGCACCGTGTTCTGCCACCCCGCTTTCCGCCGCCAGTACGGCGACGACTACTGCCACACCGCGCCCCAGGGACCCCACCGTGGAAACAACCCTGCTTGAGCTCTCGAAGTGGGAACAGTTCCAGGCAGGCTGGGAGCTGTTCCGAGACCCCATCCTCTGCGCGCTCATCGCCGGGTGCGTGCTGGGCTTCCTCAGCGTCTACGTCGTGCTGCGGCGCATGGTGTTCGTCAGCGCGGCGGTGACGAACACCGCGGGCCTGGGCGTGGCCCTGGCCTTCTTCGCGGAGATCCACCTGGGCGTGCACGTGGACCCACTGGTGGGCGCGGTGGTGCTGTCCGTCGCGGCCACGCTGCTCCTGATGATTGAACCCGCGCGGCTGCGGCTGTCACGGGAGAGTCTGCTGGGGTGCGCGTTCGCCTTCGCGGGCGGCGCGGCCATCCTGGTGGGTGACCGCATCGCGCAGGAGGCGCACGACATCCAGGGCATCCTCTTCGGCACCGCGGTGCTGGTGACGCCGGATCAACTCCAGGCGGTGGCGGTGGCTGGCGCGGTGCTGATGGTGCTGCACCTGTGGTGGTTCCGGGGCATCGCCTTCGTGAGCTTCGACCGCATTGGCGCCACCGTGCAGGGGCTGCCGGTGAAGCTGCTGGACACGGTGTTGATGGTGTCCATCGGCATCATGGTGGGCGTGTGCGCGCGGGCCCTGGGGGCCCTGCCCGTCTTCGCGTTCTCCACGCTGTCGGCCATCGCCGCGCTGGTGTTGGACCTGCGGCTGCCGTGGACCTTCTTCACGGCGACCGTGCTGGGCGGCATCGCGGGCGCGGGCGGATACCTGTTCGCGTACTTCTACGACTTCCCGGTGGGCGGTTCGCAGACCGTCCTGTCCGGGGTGCTGGTGCTGCTGATGATGCTCGTGCGCCTGGTGCGCGAGCCCTTCAAGAGCAGGGCGTAAGCGGTGGGCCGCCGTCGTCCCGGCTTCAGCGGACGGCGGCGGACACCTTCTTGAACTCGGGCGTGCCCGCGCGGCCCAGCATGTCGAACAGGGCCGACTCCACGGTGAGGATGCGCGCGCCCGCGTCGCGGCACAGCTCCAGTCCCACGCGGCGGTCCTCCTCCGAGCGCGACAGCACGGCGTCCGCGAGCAGGCACGGCTCCCGGCCGCTTTCCGCCAGGTCGCGCGCCGTCTGGAAGACGCAGATGTGCGTCTCCATGCCGGTGATGAGCACCTGCTTGCGGTCCCCCAGCACGGAGAGCACGTCCGGCGTGGCGGCGGAGAACTCCATCTTCTCCAGCGGCTTGAACTCACCCAGGCGCAGCTTGAGCAGGGAATGCGTGCGGCCCAGCCCCTGCGGGTACTGCTCCGTGACGATGACGGGCAGGCCCAGGGCCCGCGCTCCCTCCACGGCGGCGCCCGTGCGCGCGAGCATGCGGTCCAGGGCGTCGCGGTCCATCGCGGCGCACAGGCGCTCCTGGATGTCGACGACGAGCAGCGCGGCCTGCTCGGGCTTCAGGCGGAACGACGGCATGGGGCGGCTCCTTGGAGGATGACCCCTAGTGACGCGAACGCCGCGCCTGCGTCAAGCGCGGCGGCGTGCCTCCTCAGGCCCCGTGAACGGTCCAGGGCGCTCCTCCACCCCGAGGGACGGGCGCGGTGTCCACCGAGGCCACGTCCGGCACCCGACGGAGCGCCGTGCGTCCGCGGTGGCCCCGGGCCGCGAAGCCCCGTGCGCGTTGCAGGCCCGGCAGGTGCGGATCCGCGTCGCGCCACAGGTCCAGCACCACGGCGAAGTCGTGCTCCGCCTCGGACATGCACTCGCAGGCGACGTGGGCCTCCGCGACCAGGAGCATGCAGTGGCCGCAGCCGGGCCGCTCCCCTGCCCGCTCCAACGCCAGCTCCAGCGCCTTCTCCTCGCGGCCGGAGCGCAGGCGTACGCGGGCCAGCGTCTCACGGGGCGGCCGGCAGAAGAGCGCGGGGCCCACGGGACGCAGGCGGCGCTCCAATCGCAGTGCCCGCGTGAGCGCGGCCTCCGCCCGGCCGGAGTCTCCCCGGCGCGCATCCAGCGTGCCCCGCAGCTCCTGCGCGGCGACCTCCACCGTGCGCGCCACGTCGCGAGCACACAGGGCGCGGCCCTCGGAGCGCGGCGCTTCGGACAAGGTGAGCACCAGCGCATCCAGGGTGCCACACGCGCGCTCCACGTCGCCCAGCCGTCCCGTCTCCAGGGCGCAGACGCCCTTCGCGTACAGGCGCACGGCGTCACGCAGTCCCGCCTCCGCGACGGTGGCGGCGTCTCCCAGCTCCATGGGGACCTCCGCCGCCGCCCGGCTGAAGCCGAAGCGCAGGTGCGCGGCGACGAGCGTGGTGGCGGCGAAGAGCACCGCCTGCGGCTGGCCTCCTGAAGCCTCCACGCGCTGCCGCAGCTTGCGCGCCCAGGTCTGCGCTCCCCGGTACTGCCCCACTTCCACGCAGCCTTCGCTGAGCAGGCGCAGGGCGGTGTCCGCGCTCGGCGCTACGTCGAGGGGCAGCGACTCGCGCGCGAGGTACGCGTCATCCGCTGTCACCGCCGACTCCAGGATGCGGTTCGCCTCCACCGCCTTGCCCACGCGCAGCAGCAGTCGTCCGGCGGCGAGCAGCGCGGGACTTCCCGCGGGCACGAGCGATGGAAGGAGTTCCGCGCTCTCCAACGCCGTCTCCGGCCGTGCGCTGGGCAGCCATGCCTGCACCCAGGCCACGTGTACGCCCGCGTGGTGCGGGTGCGTGCGCAACAGGTCGCGCAAGATCATCTGCGCATACGGCTGTCCCTGCCCGGGGCGCCCGTCGGATTCGTACCCGTCCAGCAGGAAGCCCGCGAGCAGCAGGCGCGGCTCGGGCTCCTGGGGGAAGCGGTCGATGAGGCACTCCATCTCGCGCACGAAGGCATGTCTGCCATTGGCAGGACCCTTGTCCGCGAGGAGGCTGGCCGCGACGACCAGCCGCTGCTCCATGTCGGTGGTGCCCTCCGCCAGCGTCAGCGCCTTGCGGATGGCCTCCGCGCGGTCCGCGGTGAAGCGCTGCCCCACACCCCGGGCGAGCGCGAGCCCCCACCACGCCATGGCGAGGGATGGATCCTGCCGCGCGGCCTCCGCGAAGGCGCGCCGGGCCTCCAGCGCCCAGCCCAGGTGCAGCAGGCGCAGTCCCTGATCAAAGTACGCCTGCGCCAGGGGAACCTGCGTCGTCACCTGGAGGTGTGTATCTCCCAGCCCGTCCTGGAGCGGCGGCGTGGGAAGGGCTTCGTCCGGCAGGTCCTCCCACGCGACGTGAGAGTGGACCGACGGGGCATCGGCTCGGAACAGACGTGCCAGCATGGTGTCCTCCTCACGCTCCGGTCATCGGAGCGACATGGTGTTGCACGGAGGCATCGGTCGCACGCACGCGCACGGCCAGCCGCCTCCAGGCGGTCGACAACTCTTCGGCGGGGATGGGAGACGCCTTGCGCCGCGCCGCCAGGCACTCGCGCCGCCAGGCCAGGCCCACGTCGCGGGCCACCCACGCCTCGTACTCCGCGAGCCAGTCCGCCAGCCGCGCGAGTCCCGCCCGCGCCGCCCTGCGCTCCAGCCCCGTGGTCGCGTCGCGCCGGACGCCCACGTCCTCCACCCGGAAGGCCGTGCCGCGCGCGTCCTCCACCCACCGGGGAGTGAAGCCATCACGCGGCACGAAGATGGCGGCGCCGCACGAATCGCACAGCGCGCCGAAGCCCCACAGCGTGAGGCGCCCCCCGTCCAAGAGCTGCCCCTGGTACGCGCTCTGTCCCTCCACACCCGGCGGACGCGCTTCACGCACCAGCCCGCGCCGGAGCAGCACGTTGCCGTCCGGGCAACGCACGTCCTGGCCCAGGCACCACATGGCCACGTCGAACAGACGGTCGCCGTCGCGGCGCACGTCGCAGGGAAGCAGGGAACCGGCACTTCCAGAAGAGATCTTGGACATGGGGCGCCTCGGGCTTCATTGGAAAGAGAGGAACCGGGGGGTCAGTCGTGGGCGTGGTCGTGCTCGCCCGACTCCTCGATGACGAGCGACACCGAGGACAGGGTCGACGGCCCGAAGGTGAGCGTGTGCGTGCCCACGGTGAGCGGCACGACGTAGCGGCCCTTGATGTCCGTGCAGAGCGAGGAGCTGGTGGCGCTCTCCTCGAACTCCACCGTCGTTCCGCTGCCGTTGGTGACCGTCACCGGCACCGTGGCGTTCGTATAGAGGACGTAGTCCGTGGCCTCGGAGACGGCGAAGGACACCGCGCCGCCCTTGCCGCCAGCGACGTCCACCAGGGCGATGTCGTAGCGCTTGTGATCGTTGCTCACGGCCGGGCCCGTGCCGCTGACAGCAGCGGTGACGGCGGCGGCGGGGCCTTCCTGCAGGTGCTCGCAGCCCTCCTCGTCGACGTGGGCTTCCTCTTCGTCGCCACCGCAACCGGCGGCGAGGAGGGCGGTGGACAGCAGCAGGGCGGACAGAAGCTTCTTCTTCATGATGGGGACTCCAGGGACACGGGATGGACTGCGGGAACTCCAGCCGCACGGGCCGCACGCGCACCGCTCCTCAAGAGGCGCGAACGCGAAGGACCGGACGGGACTGGAAGGAGGGACCGCGGCACGAAGCGCGCGCCCGTGCACGTGGCCGGAGGTTCCATGCGCGTACGGCGGATCCGTTCAGCGAACGGGAACGCGCACGCCCTGGACTCCGGTGGCCACGGCGCACCCCGGCCCACGAAGACACGGGAGGCCAGGACGGCGGGCTACGGCGGCGGAGACTTAAGCGCGCGGCGGCGACGACTTGGGCGCGAGCCTCAACAGCGCGACGGGTGCCGCGTGGAAGCGGAACACCGCCAGCGCGGGGCTGGAGCGCGTGGAGACCGCGGCCATGACGGGCGCGGACTCGGCCGGAGGCGGTGCCTCACGGCGGAGGAAGGCGTGGTGGCAGTGAGCCTCACCACCGTGGGGCGTGGCCTTCGACACCGGCGCCCGGGCCACGCGCGCGTCGTCGAAGGAGAGCTCCTCCTCCAACGGGCCGTCGTGGGATGACGCCTCGCTCACGTGCATCACGTCCCCGTGCTCCAGGCACGTGGTGTGCTGCACGAGCGCGAAGTGGAGCACGCTGCCCACATACACCAGCACGCACACGAGCACCCACGGCAGCGCCAGCAGGCGCGGCAGGGAGCGACTCGTGCTGAGGTGGCGTCGGAGGCGGCTCACGTCGACTCGGTCTCGAAAAGCAACTCAGTTGTTTTTAAGCGACCTCCCTGCCCGGTGCAAGCCGGGATGCCCGGGCCCGGGCCGGAGGGCGAGGTGGCGGACACAGGGAACCGCGACGGGACCCGCGGGTTGTGGACCCACGAGCCCCTGGGGTCGTAGGTTCCGCGCCGTGCACGAGCTCATGGATGTCCTGCGCAGGCAGGCACACTATTTCGGACCGGAGCTGGCGAAGACCGCCTACCAGCGCGGCCTCGCGGTGACGAAGCAGGATGGCAGCACCCAGCCCATCCCCATCACCGCCACGCCGGTCATCCTGGACGCCGAGGAGATCAAACGCCGCTCGCTCCTGTCCGCGAAGCTGGCCTCCGCCACGATGAAGATGGCGCGCGCCATCCTGGGTGGCCCGGACGCGGAGCTGCTGCTGGGCGCGCTGTCGCCGCTGGAGCGCAGCCTGGCGCAAGGCACCTGGGAGGCGAGCCGCAAGCTCGCCACCACGCGCGTGGACTACTTCGTGTCCGGAGGCCGGCCCTGGGCGCTGGAGGTGAACGCCACCATCCCGGCCATGCAGGGCTATTCGGACATCGCGGCGCGCACCTTCATCGAAGTGGTGGCGCGGCACGTGCGCTATCCGGAGAAGGCGCTCGCGTCGCTGCTCACGCTCAACGGCAACAACGCGCTGCCGCTCTACCGCTCGCTGCTGGATGGCTACGCGGCCGAGCGCAACGGCCAGATGCCGGACACGGTGGCGCTGCTCTGCCGCAAGAACGACGCGCAGATCACGGAGCTGCGCTGGCTGTGCGAGCGCTTCCGCGAGTTCGGCGCGGACGCGGACGTGGTGCATCCGGAGGACGTGTCCGGCGACGACGCCTTCACGGTGAACGGCAAGAAGTACGACCTGGTCTACCGCCACCTCTTCGTGCGCCGGCTGGAGCAGAACCCCGCCCCCTGGGTGGAGGACTTCCTCTCCGTCGTCCCGGGCAAGAAGGCCGTGTTCTTGAACCCGCCCGCCTCGCAGGTGGAGGTGAAGACGACGTTCGCGCTCCTGTCCCAGTCGGTCACGGACGCGGCGCTCGCGGAGCGCGCGGGCCTCACGCCGGAGGAGTTGGAGGCGGTGCGCGAGTCGGTGCCGTGGACGCGCCCCTTCCGCCACGGTCCCGGCGTGGATCCGGACGGCGCGAAGGTGGATGACATCGTGGCCCGCGTGGCCGGGGAGCCCGCGCGCTTCGTGCTCAAGCGCGCGTGGGACTACGGCGGCAAGGCCGTCTTCCTCGGCCGCTCCGTGGGCACCGGGCCCTACGAGGAGCGCGTGAAGGGCGCCTTCGGCGAATCCAAGACGTGGGACCAGCTGTGCGAGCGCGCCGCGACAGACGCGCAGGGTGGCGGCTACGTGGTGCAGGAGGTGGTGGACACGCAGCCGGAGGAGCACCTGCTCTGCGGGACGAACCAGGTGCTGCCCACGTCCTTCTTCGTGGATTACTCGGCGTATGCGTCTGTTGGGCTCGCGAAGCAGCCCGCGTGGGGCGGGGTGTGCCGTGGGTCCATGTCGGAGATCGTCAACATCGTGGGTGGCGGTGGCGTGCTGCCCCTCATCACGACGGAAGTCGCTTCGAAGCTTTTGCTGGCCTGGAAGGCCCTTTAAGGCGTCCTCCAAGGGTCCTCGTTAAAGAGAGGCCGGGACTGAAGCGGTCCCCGGCCCGAAAGGAAACGGAACACATGGCGTGGGAATCTTCAGGTGGCTGGCAGAGCGGGCAGGCGAGCGCGGTGGACGACGTCCTGGTCCAGGAGTCGCAGCGCGCGTTCATGTCGCGCGTGCACGGCTGGATGTTCGCGGGCCTGGCGCTCACCGGCGTGATGGCGATGGTGACGCTGGCCAATGAGGCGCTGCTCCGCGTGGCGCTGCAGAACCGGATGGCCCTGTTCCTGGTGCAGTTGGGCGTGGTGTTCGGCCTGTCCATCCTGGCGCCCCGGCTGTCCGGCCCGGTGGCCGCGGTCATGTTCGCGGGCTACGCGGCGCTCACCGGCGTGACGATGTCGGTCATCTTCCTCATCTACACGGCCAGCTCCATCGGACAGGTGTTCTTCATCACCGCCGCGACCTACGGCGCGATGGCCGTCTATGGCACCGTCACGAAGAAGGACCTGAGCAGCTGGGGCACGTTCCTCTTCATGGGGCTCATCGGCATCCTCATCGCGGGCGTGGTGAATATCTTCGTCAAGAGCAGCGCCGTGTCGTTCGTGACGGCCTGCGCGGGCGTGCTCGTGTTCGCGGGCCTCACCGCCTACGACGTGCAGAAGCTGCGCGAGTACCATGCGGGCACGGGCTTCAAGAGCACGGCCACGGTGGCCATCGTGGGCGCGCTCACCCTCTACCTGGACTTCATCAACCTGTTCCTGTCGCTGCTGCGCCTGCTGGGCAACCGCCGCAACTAGTTCCAGGGTTCAACGCAGGTCCCCAAGGCGGGGCGCGAGGCGGGAAACCGCCTTCAGCGCTCCGCCTTCTTGCTGAAGGGCATCAGGAGCCGCTCCACGGGGCGCCCCTGCACCAGGTGCTCCTCCACGATGGTGGGCACGTCCTCCACCTTCACGCCGCCGTACCAGGTGCCCTCCGGGTAGACGACCACGGAGACGCCGAAGGCGCACGTGTCCACGCAGCCCGCCGCGTTGGCGCGCATGCCGCGCTTGAGCCCGCGCTTGTCGAGCTCCTCCTTGAAGGCCGCCCGCACCTCCTCGCCTCCCTTGGTGGCGCAGCACCCCTTGGGGTTGCCGTCCGGGCGACGGTTGGTGCAGACGAAGACGTGGCGTTCGAAGGGAGGCGGCATGGTCCGCCTCCTAACGCGCCCGGGCTTCGAAATCGACGCCGCCGTTTGGCGGGCAACCGTCCAGGCCCACCTCGCCCGGTCCTTGTGTCACGGGGCCTCCGGAGCGCCCCTACGCTCGGCGCACGGACTGGCAGCAAACATCCGTCAGTGATCACAAGCGCTTGGACAGGCGCCCTTCCCCGCATGTCCGATTTCGCATGGTCATGGCCATACATTGCCAGCCACAACAGGCGTTGCGAGCCACAGGCGGGGTTCCTAGATCCAACTTGGGGTGGCTGTTCGGCCACTCAGCACCCACACCAAATGCAGTGTGTATGCGAGGACCTGATACTAGATATAGGGGAATGGGTGATATTGACGGACCCCACCAGCGATCATATTGATCCGCCCGCCCGGCGGGAGGGCAGTCAGGCCCGGGCCCGGATTCCAGTGGAGGACCCGCTGGCTTCTGCCCATCCCGAACCATCCCAACGCTGCCGTCCCCGTACCTGGAAGTGATCATCGGATCCCCTGGGATCTCGCGGCGTTGGCTATTTTGCAAATTTTGCATCAGCACTCTCAGTGGATCTGGAGGCGGGCGTCATGGAGAAGGAACTGAGTGGGAAGCCGGCGGTGGGGGGCAGGGAGCCGCGGCGCGGCGGCCGTGCGAAGGGCAAGGCCGCGGTGGCCTCCACGGGGCTGAGCGTGGAGCGCTTCTTCACGACGCCCGGCGTGGATCCGGCGGACGAGCTGGCGTGGGAGCACCGCAGCGCGAGCATCAAGGGCGAGGACGGCAAGGTCGTCTTCGATCAGAAGGACATCGAGGTCCCCCGCTCCTGGTCGATGCTGGCGACGAACGTCGTGGCGTCGAAGTACTTCCGGGGCACCCCCGGCACGCCCGAGCGTGAGACGAGCGTGCGCAAGCTGGTGGCGCGCGTGGTGGACACCCTCACCCGCTGGGGCGAGGACGGGCACTACTTCGCGTCGGCGGTGGACCGCGAGGCTTTCCACGCGGAGCTGACGCACCTGCTCCTGCGCCAGAAGGCGGCGTTCAACTCGCCCGTCTGGTTCAACGTGGGCGTGGAGGAGCACCCGCAGTGTTCGGCGTGCTTCATCAACAGCGTGGACGACAACATGGAGTCCATCCTGGGGCTGGCGCGCACGGAGGGCATGCTCTTCAAGTACGGCAGCGGCACGGGCTCCAACCTGTCCAGCATCCGCGGCAGCAAGGAGCTCCTGGCGGGCGGCGGCACCGCGTCCGGCCCGGTGTCGTTCATGCGCGGCTTCGACGCGTTCGCGGGCGTCATCAAGAGCGGCGGCAAGACGCGGCGCGCGGCGAAGATGGTCATCCTCAACGCCGGGCACCCGGACATCCTCGATTTCATCCGCTGCAAGTCGAACGAGGAGAAGAAGGCCTGGGCGCTGATTGAGGCGGGCTACGACCCGTCCTTCAACGGCGAGGCCTACGGGTCGGTGTACTTCCAGAACTCCAACAACTCCGTGCGCGTCACCGACGACTTCATGAAGGCGGTGGTGAACGACGGTCCGTGGCAGACGCGCGCGGTGCGCGACGGCCAGGTGATGGAGACCTACAAGGCCCGTGAGCTGTTCCGCGAAATCGCGGAGGCGGCGCACCTGTGTGGCGATCCGGGCCTCCAGTACGACACCACGGTGAACGCGTGGCACACGTGCTCCAGCACGGCGCGCATCAACGCGTCCAACCCCTGCTCCGAGTACATGTTCCTGGATGACTCGGCCTGCAACCTGGCGTCGCTGAACCTGATGCACTTCCGCACGCTGGAGGGTGGCTTCGACGTGCCCGCCTTCAAGCACGCTGTGAATGTGGTGCTGCTGGCGCAGGAGATCATCGTCGGCTTCAGCCGCTACCCCACCGAGCGCATCGCGAAGAACAGCCACGACTACCGTCCGCTGGGCCTGGGCTACGCGAACCTGGGCGCGCTGCTGATGGCGTCCGGCCTGCCGTACGACTCGGCCGCGGGCCGCAACCTGGCGGGGGCGATCACCTCGCTGATGTGCGGCGAGGCGTACGCGATGAGCGCGCGCATCGCGGAGAAGCAGGGCGCGTTCGCGGGCTACGGCAACAACGCGGAGCCCATGCTCGGCGTCATCCGCAAGCACCGCAAGGCGGCGTACCAGCTGCCCGTGGACGGCGTGAGCGCGGAGCTGCACACGGCGCAGAAGGAGGCGTGGGACGACGCGCTGGCGCGCGGCACGGAGCACGGCTACCGCAACAGCCAGGTGACGGTGCTGGCGCCCACGGGGACCATCGGCTTCATGATGGACTGCGACACCACGGGCATCGAGCCGGACATCGCGCTGATCAAGTACAAGAAGCTGGTCGGCGGCGGCATGCTGAAGATCGTCAACCAGACGGTGCCGCTGGCGCTGGAGAAGCTGGGCTACCCGCAGACGCAGACGCAGGACATCATCGCGTACCTGGACAAGCACGACACCATCGAGGGCGCTCCGCACCTGAAGCCGGAGCACCTGCCGGTGTTCGACTGCGCGTTCAAGCCGTCCAAGGGCCAGCGCAGCATCCACTGGATGGGCCACATCGAGATGATGTCCGCGGCGCAGCCGTTCCTCTCCGGCGCCATCTCCAAGACGGTGAACCTGCCGAATGACGCCTCGGTGGAGGACATCGAGAAGGCATACATCGAGGCGTGGCGCAGCGGGCTGAAGGCCGTGGCGGTGTACCGCGACGGGTGCAAGCGCACGCAGCCGCTCAACACGTCGCAGGACAAGGCCCCCGAGAAGGCTCCGGAATCCCGCCGCGTGGTGGCGGAGCCCGCCCCCGCCGTGACGCCGGAGCCCAAGGCGCTGCGCCGCCGGCTGCCGGACGAGCGGCAGTCCATCACGCACAAGTTCTCCATCGGCGGCCACGAGGGCTACCTGACGGTGGGCATGTACGAGGACGGCAAGCCGGGCGAGCTCTTCGTCGTGATGGCGAAGGAGGGCTCGGTGGTGAGCGGCCTGATGGACAGCTTCGCCACCAGCGTGTCGCTGGCGCTCCAGTACGGCGTGCCGCTGCAGGTGCTGGCGGACAAGTTCTGCCACACCCGCTACGAGCCGAGCGGCTTCACGGGCAACCCGGCCATCCCCATCGCCAAGTCCATCACCGACTACATCTTCCGGTGGCTGTCGCTGAAGTTCCTGCCCACGGAGCCCCGCGCGGACGACGCGGAGGTGACGCCGGTGGAAGAGGCCCGTCCGGAGCCGGTGACGCAGGCGGCGGTGCCGGCCCAGGTGGGGACGCTGCAGCTGTCCGCGATGAACTCGCGCAGCACGTACCTGAACCAGGCGGACGCCCCGCCCTGCCACCAGTGCGGCGCCATCACCGTGCGCAGCGGCGCCTGCTACAAGTGCACGAACTGCGGCACGACGACGGGCTGCAGCTAAAGCGCCGCGTCGGTCTTGAGCTGAAGTGAGAAAGGGCTCCGGGGCTTCAAGCTCCGGAGCCCTTCGTGTTTCAGGGGAAGCGATGGAGGCGGGTGCAGATCTCCACGGCCCTGTCCGCGATGCGGCCCAGTTCCTCCAGCATGGCGACCTCCAGGGGCGAGGGGCCGTGCTCGGCGACGAAGAAGGCCACGGGCTGACCGCGCGAGTGCAGCGGGAAGACGAGCAGGTGGGACTCGGACTCGCCGCACAGCGCGGAGAAGATGGCTTCGTCCTGAGGCACTTGCGGGGCACTGAAGACGCTGGGGCTGGGGCCGTTCAGCGCGGAGGTGAAGAGGGACGGCGCGTCCAGGTCCACCTTGAGCGCGGTGACCTCCGGACGGTCGCTGCCATGACCCCAGGCACGGCCCACACGCGCGAGCCCGAAGCTGTCCCCCAGGAGGAACGCCCGGCGGAAGCGGCCCGCGCTGTAGGCCAGCAGCACCTTGCCGACCATGCCCTGTGAGTCCGCGGTGTCGAGCGCGGAGAGGACCTGTTCCGCGGAGACGGCGGGACCGTCCGTCGGCGTGTCGGTGGACGCACTGGCTGCGGCGAGCAGGGCCTGAGCGGGATCGACTTGCTCGGAGGCTTGCGGCTGCCACGGCTGCTGCATGAACTCCCATGCGGAGGCCAGGGCCACGCCGTCCTCAGACGCAGCGGGCGCGGCGGCGGGGACGTCCAGGTCGACGACGCGGTCCGCCCAGGTGGTCTCCGGGTTGTGGCCCACTGCACCCTCCCCGTCCCCGCCGCCCTGCCAGCCCACGAACTCCCACGTGGAGGCGAGCTGCATGGGTTCCTCGGAGGAGGTGGGCAGGTCGTCGAGCGCGATGGGCGTCCGGTCGCGGGCGGGCGCTGGAGACGCGGCCACGAGGCGCGGCTTTGGCAGGGCCACGGGCTCTTCGGCGGGCGCCGGTGTGGCGACGGGTTCGGGTGCCACTTCCGCGTGGGAGACGAGGGCGACCTCGAACTCCGGGGGGACTTCGGCTCGATGCTCCTCGGTGGGCGCGGGGCTGGGGGCCTCCGCCGGAGGCGCGGTGTTCACGGAGTCGGACTTCGGTGCGGCGGCGACCTGCCAGGACTCGGCCTCCGAAGACGCGGAGGGCTTCTGCGAGTCTCCCGCCAGGCTGAACTCGAGCGCGTCCGCTTCGGCGTCCTGCGTGGCTGGGGCGGAGGCAATGACAGAGTCCTCCGGAACATTCGCATCAGGCGAAGGCGCCGTGGAGATGGACGCCTCAGCGGGGAGGCTCTCCGGCTTCGAGGCTTCGACGGCGACGGGCGCTTCCGGAACGGCCTTGAGCTCCGTCGCCTCCAACAGCCCGCCATCCTTCGGGGCGTCAGCAGCGGCAGGCGCGGCGATGGATTCCTGCGCGGGTGCTTCCTTCGCGCCAGCCGTGGATGCGTCGGGCGCGGCGTCCCAGACGGGTTCCGCCTCGGGAATGGGCAGAGGTTCGTGCGGCTCGACAGACATCACCGCTTCGACTTCGAGGACGCCCGTGGCTTCGGCGGCCTGCGATGCGCGCGGCTCGGCGGACATCACCGCTTCGTCTTCGAGGACGTCCGTGGCTTCGACGGCCTGAGGCGCGTGCGGCTCGGCGGCCATCACCGCTTCGACTTCGAGGATGGCCGTGGCTTCGACGGTCTGAGGCGCATGCGGCTCGGCGGACATCACGTCCTCGACTGCGAGGACGTCCGGGGCTTCGGCAGATTTGGGCGCGTGCGGCTCGGCGGAAATCACGTCCTCGACTTCGAGGATGTCCGTGGCTTCAGCGGCCTGCGGCGCGTGCGGCTCGGCGGAAATCACGTCTTCGACTTCGAGGATGTCCGTGGCTTCGGTGGCCTGGGCCTTCTGCGGCTCGGCGGCCATCACCGCTTCGACTTCGAGGACGTCCGAGGCTTCGGCAACCAGCGCCTCGTGCGGCTCGGCGGAAATCACGTCCTCGACGTCGAGGATGTCCGCGGCCTCCGCAGCGGTCGCGGCGGGCAGCTCCGCGGACGCGGCGTCCACGTCTTCGAGGATGTCGCTGTCGGACAGATCATCCCCGGTCAGGAGCGCTGCGGGATCGGACGCCTTCTCGGGGGCGTCCGCGATAGATGCGGCGTCGATCGGCTCGGGACTCGGACTGACGTCGGCATCGACAAAAAGCTCGGCGTCCAGCACCAGCTCGGACAACGACGAACTCGGGGCAGGCGTGGCGATGGCGGCGTCTGCCTTCACATTCAACGGTGCATCCACGACGTCCGAAGCCACCTGCTTCGCGGGAGCGGCGTCAGTGAATGCATCGCCCCACTCACCTCCGAAGGCCGGCACCGAACCACTGGCTGCCGGGACTTCCTCGACGGAGGCCACCGCGGGAGCCGCGTCCGCAACGGCCGCAGTGATGGCTCGAGTCACTCCAGACGGACGCCGAGCCGCTGGGGGCTGGGCTCCACCGGAAGACAGCTCCATGACAGGAATTGAGGCACCCGCCACGTCCTGCGGAATCCCTGCCAGCGAAGACCCCGCAACTGGCGAAGCCTGGGCCGTTCGCGCAACCGCTGGAGCGAGGCCCACGGAGGCACTCGTTTCCCCAGACAGCCCTTGAGGCGCAATGGCAGGCACACTGCCCTGAGCGGCATTCGCTGCCCCAGACAGGCCTTGGGTTCCATTCGCCGGACCCAACGTCCCTTGAGCCATCGCGGGCGACAGGCTTCCAGCCGGCACATTCGTCGCGCCCTGGGCCATCGCGGCCGGAGGTACGGCGACAGCACCTGGACGAGGCGGCGGAACGAACGCCGGAGCACCAGGAGGAGGCACGGCGACACCCGGTGCGCCAGCAGCCACCGAAGGCACAACTCCAGAGGGAGGCCCCTGCCGCGGCGGCGCCCCCGGAGGAGGCGGCTGGACAGGACGTCCCTGCACGGCATTCGGCGGCATGGCGCCCGGAGGCCCCATTGGGCGCGCACCCGGAGGAGCCCCGGCACCGGGAACCCCAGGCGCGGGCGGAGGACGCTGCCCCGGAGGAACAGGCCCAGCGCCACCTGGAGTCATCATCACCGGCGCGGGCATGCCCGGCGGAGGCCGAGGCGCAGCTCCCGGCGGCATGCCCGGAACTCCCGGAGGAGGCCCCGCGCGAACCATGCCCGGAGGCATCGGTGCACCCGGAGGCCCCACGGGTCGCGGCCCCGGCACACCAGGAGCGGCGGGACGCATGCCCGGAGGCGGCGTCTTCGGCACAGCGGGGATCCCCGTCGCGGAAGGCCGAGCCGCCGGAGGCACGGGCCCGCCCCGTCCAATCATCCCGGGTGGCTGCCCCCCCGGCGGAGGCGCCGCACGCGGAGGCATTCCGGCACCCGGAGGAACCGCCCCAGACACAACGCCCATCGGCGCAGCCCCAGGCGGAGCAACTCCCGGAGCCACCGGCATCCCCGGAGCCGCGGACGGAAGCCCACCCGCTGCCCCCTGCCGGGCCACCATGCCCGGAGGCTGTGCCGCCAAGCGCGGCGGCGGCGCGGCCGGAGGACTCCCACCGGGCCGAGCCGTCTCAATGACAGGCGGAGCCCGCATCGGCTCGCCCATCACGATGTCCGGAAGCTCCTCGCCGATGATGGCCGCGTCGGCGATGTCCGCGTCGGCCTCGGAGTCCTCCGAGTCATCACTGAGGAACTGTCCCGGCGCGAGCCCGCCGAACATCCCCGCGACCTCGGGCTCCGCGCGCACGGGCGCGGGCGGAGGCGGCACGGCCGGCGGCGGCACGACCACCGGCGCCGCCATGGCCACAGGAGCGACAGGCGCCACCGCCGCCACGGACACCGAACGGCGCGCGGGCAACGGAATGGCCGGCTTCAGCGGGCGCGTCGGCCGGTCGATGTCGTAGCGCTTGCTCAGGTAGTGGAAGAGCCGCAGCTCCGGCACCACGTACGGGACGATGCGCATGCCGGTGATGAACCCGAGCGCATCCGTGGTCTGCAGATCCAACGGGTTGGCCATCGCGACCTTCAGCCGCCGGCCCTCCACCGCGAGCGGGAACGCCTGGTGCTTCTCCGCCTGATCCGCGTTGAGCAGCTTCAGCGTCGCGTCCGTGACGGCGTCGAAGTCCGCCTCCATCGCAACGGGCAACCGGGTCAGCTCACCCAGCACCATGCCCACCGTCTCGATGTCGAGGAACCCCAGCTCCACGAGCCGGGAGCCCAACCGGCCTCCGTGCACGAGCTGAGCGCTCATGCCCTGGTCGAGCTGCGCCTGCGTCAGGAGGCCCTTGCGGACCAGCGTCAATCCCAGCTTGTCGCCCATGTCGGCCCGCAGTCTAAACGGCTTCGCGGTGCCAATGAGAGGGTGCGCACGAATACGACCTGCGCACCCGTCCTGCTCGCCTGCCCGGTGGCGCCCGGGTCAGTACGCGTTCTTCGACAGGAAGCCACCCAGCGCGGTGCGCAGGAGGATCTTCAGGTCCATCAGGAGCGACCAGTTCTCGATGTAGTACAGGTCGTACTCGATGCGCTTCTGGATGGACGTCTGGCCGCGCAGGCCGTTGATCTGCGCCCAGCCGGTGATGCCGGCCTTCACCTTGTGACGCAGGTGGTAGCGCGGAATCTGGCGCTTGAACTCCTCGATGAAGACGGGTCGCTCCGGACGCGGGCCCACGAGGCTCATGTCGCCCCGGAGCACGTTGAAGAACTGGGGCAGCTCATCCAGCGAGTACTTGCGCAGGAACGTGCCCACCGGCGTGCGGCGCGCGTCCACGGCGCTGGCCATGGTGGCGCCCTGGACCTCCGCGTCCACGCGCATGGTGCGGAACTTGAGGATGGCGAAGGTGCGCCCGTCCATGCCCATCCGCTCCTGGCGGTAGAGGATGGGGCCCTTGCTGGTGAGGCGCACCAGCAGGGCGGTGAACACCATCATCGGCGCGCTGACGGCGATGGCCACCAGGGAGAAGAGCACGTCGAACACGCGCTTGGCCACGCGGCTCCAGCCGTCCATGGGGTCGCCCTGGAGGCTGATGATGGGCAGGCCGCCGAACTCCTCCAGGCCGCCGTACAGGGTGATGTACTGGTACAGGTCCGGCACCACCTTGACGTCCACGGTGCGCAGCGCCAGCTGTTCCATCAGCGGCTTCACGCGCGCCTGGTCCTCCAGCGGCA
Source organism: Corallococcus sp. AB032C (assembly GCF_003668935.1). Classification (NCBI taxonomy): domain Bacteria; kingdom Pseudomonadati; phylum Myxococcota; class Myxococcia; order Myxococcales; family Myxococcaceae; genus Corallococcus; species Corallococcus sp. AB032C. The sequence continues at coordinate 70,127 of NZ_RAWP01000001.1, forward strand.
CGGCGATGATGACCTGATCCACGGGGTGGGCATCCAGGTAGGACTCCACCTCGCCCACATGGCCCACCACGCGCACGCCGCCCACCCACTGGCCGACCTTCTCCTCCTTCAGCGACAGCACGCCCGTCACGCGGAAGCCCAGCTCGCGGTGGCTCTCCACGGTCTCGATGGTGCGCAGCCCCAGTTCCTCCTCGCCGATGACGAGGATGGACTTGAGGTTGTAGCCGCGCCGGCGCACCTCGCTGAGCAGGTGGCGCATGACCATGCGCGACAGCGCGATGAGCGTGAAGGCGTAGACGACGAAGATGGCCAGCGTGAGGCGCGAGTAGCGCTCGCGGATGAAGTACGTCACCGCCACCAGCACGAGCGTCGCGGTGATGGTGGCCTTGAAGAGCTCGAACAGCTCCCCCATGTGCGAGCGCGCGCGGTTGGTCGCGTACAGCCGGGCCCGCTGGAACGTCATCGGGAAGATGACGAGCACCATCACCAGGGAGACGAACGTCTCACCCGGGGGCGGGACGCCCTCGGTGATGGGGAACACGCCGCTGAAGCGGGTGAAGTACGCGAGCACGAACGCCACCCCGAGCATCCCCGCGTCGGCGGCGACCTTGATGGACGTGTAGAAGCGCTGCAGGCGACCAAACACCGCGGTGACTCCTGACGGGGGACGAGGACCGTCCGTCGGATGCAAGACACGCACCCTGAGCCCCGGGAGCCCTCAAGCGCCCGGGCCCCTCCCCCGGCGCGGCGTCCTATCACGGGTTTTTCCGTGAAACCAAGGGGTTGCACCGGAGGGCAGCGGACACAAGGCGTCACGCCGAGCGGGCAGGCCTCGGGAAACTGGGGACGGCGCGGACAGCGCTGTCACACCGTTGGGGAGGACGGGGACATGCCCAGCAGGGCCTCCACCTCCGCCTGGATGGCCTGCTGGAAGCGGGCGCGGCTGAAGCGCTCGGCCTGGGCGCGGGCGTCCTCGGGGCGAAAGGACTGCTCCCAGGCGTCGAACTGGCGCACGGCGGCGGCGAGGGACGCGGGGGTCTGCTCCGGGAAGAAGAGGCCCGTCTTCGGGGTGACGGTCTCCAGGGCGCCGCCCTTGCCGAAGGCGATGACGGGGCGGCCGGTGGCCTGGGCCTCCAGGGGGGTGATGCCGAAGTCCTCCTCGGGGGTGAAGAGGAGCGCGCGGGCGTCGCGGTAGAGGGCGGGGAGCGCGCTGTCGGGCACGTTGCCGAGGAACCGGATGTGGGGCGGGAGCGGCCCGGACGTGAGGCGCGAGGCCTCCTGTCCCGTGCCCACGACCCACAGGGGGGTGTCGAGGGTGCGGAAGGCCTCCAGGGCGACGTCCAGGCGCTTGTAGGGGGCGAAGGCGCCGAGCCACAGGAAGTAGCCGCCCTGCCCTCCTCCTTCGAGCGGCATCTGGGTGAAGCGTTCGAGCTCCACGGGGGGCGGGACGACGGAGGCGTCGCGGTCCCAGAAGCGGCGGATCTTCCCCACGATGTGCTGGGAGTTGGCGACGATGCGGTCCACGCGTTGGGTGGAGGTGCGGTCCCAGTGCTGGAGGTAGGGGCGCACGGCGAGGGCGGCGGCGCGCACGGGGAGGCGGGTGCGGCCGGGGCCGAAGTACTCGTCGAACAGGTCCCACATGTACCGCATGGGAGCGTGGACGTAGCTCAGGTGGGGCACGCCGGGAGGCGCGTGGATGCCCTTGGCGACGCAGTGGCTGGAGGACAGGACGAGGTCGTAGTCGCCGGTGATGCGCAGGGCTTCGATGGCGCGGGGGAACAGCGGCAGGAAGTGCCGGTAGCGCGAGTGGATGCCCGGGATGTGCTGGAGGAACGACGTGGTGATGCGCCGGTCCTCGATGCGTGGGGACTGGCTGCCCGGCTGGTGGATGAGGGTGTAGAGGTCCGCGCTGGGGAACAGTTCGCAGAGGGCGTCGAGGACGCGTTCTCCGCCGCGGTGGGTGACGAGCCAGTCGTGGACGAGGGCGACCTTCACGGGTGGGCCTTCTAGCACTGGCGCGGCGGTGCGGGGGGAAGGCGGCGTGTGGTAGGCCAGGGAGCGTGCCTTCTGTCCTGCTCGACTTGAGAATGGTGCGCGGTCAGCTCCACGGCATCGCGAGGTACGCGCTGGAGCTGGCGCGCCGCCTGCCCGCGCTGGCCCCGGACCTGGAGTTCTCCGCGCTGGTGCCGGCGAAGGGCCTGCCGGACGACCTGGGCGACCTGACGCCAACGATCCCGCTGCACCGGTCGAGGGCGGGGTATCTGTCACCGACCGAGCAGCCGTTGCTGGCGTACGAGCTGACGAAGCTGAAGCCGGACCTGTTCCACGCGACTTCGTTCTCGTTGCCGTTGTTCTGGCCGGGCAAGTTGGTGGCCACGTTGCACGACGCGAACCACCTGGCGCTGGCGGACCAGTACACGCCGGTGCAGGCAATTTATTACAAGGCCGTGGTGGGTCCACGGGCGCGGTTGGCGACTGCGCTCATTACCGTGTCTGACTTCTCCCGGGAGGAGCTGGGGAAGTACCTGAAGATGTCGCCGTACCGGTTCCAGGTGATCCACAACGGAGTCGATTCAAGGTTCCAGCCGCCCACGGTGAGTGAGGCGAAGGCGTTCCGGGAGCGGCATGAGTTGCCGGAGCGGTACATCGCGGTCGTGGGCAACGCAAAGCCGTTCAAGAACCTGGCGATGCTGGGGAAGTTCGCGCCGGACCTGCCGGTGCCACTGGTGTTGCTCGCGGGCAAGGGGGCGGTGGCTCACGAAGTCGGGCTTCACGAGAACGTGATCGACCTGGAACAGCTGCCTGAGTCGGAGATGCCGTTGTTCTATGGGGCTGCGACGGCGTTGCTTGTGCCATCGAAGTACGAGGGATTTGGATTGCCGGCCCTGGAGGCCATGGCGTCCGGGTGCCCGGTGATCGCGGCGGATGCGACAGCGCTCCCGGAGGTCGTGGGCGACGCGGCGCTCCGGCTGGATCCGACGGCGTCTTCCGCATGGAGGGAGGCATGCCTGCGACTGTTACGGGACGACTCCCTCCGCAGGGAACTGGTGGAATTGGGCAGGGGGAGGGCCGCGCGTTTCACCTGGGACATCTGTGCATTGCAGACGTTGGGTGTCTTTCGCAGAGCCCTGGGTGACTAGTTCACGTCGAAGGTACAATTCCATTCACTGCCATCGGCAAAGCGATAGACAAATCCACCTTGCGCATCAGTGGTTGCCACATGGTTGAGGGTAAGGGTCGCGGACATCAACATTCCGGGCTTGAGGTAGCCACCCATCCGAAGGTCATCGACGGGATCGTAGTATCCCGCCCACCGCAAGCCGCTGGGCCCGCCGCCAGCAACCAGCTCATCTTCACTCCCCCGAACCAATTCATAAGCAGTCGGCGAGCGAATCACGAGTTCTTCACTGAAAGTAATACCCACCCCGATGGAGGCCACACCCTTCTCGTGGAGAGAATCCGTGACATACGACAACGCGAAGTAGGTCATCTTGTTGTCGTACAGATCCGGATGGGTCCGCTCCAAGGAGCTCCTCTCCCCGTCAATGGGCCAGTTCACAGCCTGCCCCAGATGGGTTCCTTGACACGATCCCTTGGCGGGCGACTCACAGCCGACGGCAAGCGCTCCGCAGCAGGACAGCACCAGAGCCAGACGCGACGATGACGGGTCCATGAGTCCCAGTCTAAACCAGATCTGGACATGGCCCAAGCCACTCCCGAGATGCCTTCCATGACAAGCCTTGCGACTTCGCACCTCCTTCCAAGCGCATTCCGAGTGGCGCGTGTTCTTGCAGGGGTGGTGCTCTTCTTCGCCTCGAACGCAAGCGCCCAGGCCCTCCACCCGCTCCAGGCCGCAACGCCGAAGGCTGTCTCACTGACGGTGAGTGGCGGCGTATCCCTGGGCACGTATGAGGCAGGGTTCCTGTACTACTCAGGAACATCCTCTCAGGGAGAGCGCGCCGTGGACCTGCGACTCGTGACTGGCGCCTCCGCGGGAAGCCTCAACGCCTTGCTTGCGATCATGGCGACCTGTGGCGTGGATGCGTCAACACCGGGCCAGTCGTTGTTCTGGGACATCTGGGTTCCCATCGGATTCAATGACCTCTTCGTCCCGTCCTCGACGACGCCGCTCGGAGTCTTCTCGCGGGAGGCGCTGGAGCGGCGCGCTTCTCATGTCGAACAGGCCTGGAACCGAGGCTTGGACCGCTCCTGCGACGTAGTGCTCGGAGTTTCAACGACGCGCCTTTCGCCTCGTGCCCTTCAGGCCGCGAATGGCCGTCTCGACCTTCCGCGACTCGAAGAGAAGTTCGCCATCCGCATCCAGGGACGCGGGCCCGGACGCGCTCCACGCGCGACCAACTACACCGCGCGCGAGGGCCGGCGCTTGGAACTGCTGCTGGAGACGGACGAGCACGGAGAGCTCCCCTTCGCGAACCTGCGCGAACTGCTGCTCGCGTCCATGTCCTTCCCCATCGCGTTCCCGCCCCAACCCCTGCGGACCTGCGCGCCGAACGCTGCCGCGAAGCCTGGGGTCTGTCTGCCTTCGGAGGCGAAGCGAGAACTCTTCATCGATGGCGGCGTCTTCGACAACACACCCCTGCGTCTGGCCGTGGGGCTCGCCCGTGATGGTCTTCGCGAAACCGCGGACGGCAAGCTGGAGTGGCGTCCGGTTCCACAGCCCAACACACGCACGACGCCTCCCGGTATCGCGTTCGCATTCATCGATCCGGACGCCACCGAGTATCCGGTCGCGCCTCCCACCCAGGCCAGCGCTGGACCTGTCTCGCTGCCCGGAACACTCGCGGAGATCCTAGCGGCGTTCGTGGACACGGCGCGCTCCAAGGAACTGGCCATGCTCCTGGAGGAAGAGCCGGAGATCGCCAAGCGCCTCACCCTCCCCCGCCGACACTTCCCCGCGGCCGGTGCGCCCCTCTTCGCCTTCCTGGGCTTCTTCGAAAGAGGATTCCGTGTCTTCGATTTCTACCTGGGCATGTATGACGCCCGGCGGATGATGGATGACGCGTTCCGGGAAGGGCGAACTCAAGCGGAACAGCCTCGCACGGCAGCGATGGATGGTGTTGGCGGATGGCAGCCCTTCGCATGCATGAGCGCTGTCTACGACTCATCACCGAGCGCGGAGCATGCATGTCAGGGCGAAGCGCTGGAAGACTTCCGGGCGCTGCTACAGATGTCCTTGGACCAGCTCTACGACGCATGCAGCAAGTCCGCCGGCACCGTCCCCCCGGGCACCTGGCGCAATGCGCACTGTGACCGCGCCATCGCGGGCCAGCCACCGCCCCATGTCCCGGGCCTCCATCCCACCGAGTGGCCGGACTGGAAGCAGCGCAAAGAGGAATCAGAGCTGGCGTATTCGATGCGGCTCCTGGGTGCCTACGGCTTCGGGTTCCGGGACCTCGGTGTCCCGAAGGGACAAGGAGACCAGGCCGTCATGCGCATCCGCCATGCGCTGGGTGACGCGGCCATCCGGCTCGCCGCGGTGCAGCCCGCCGCAGACAAGCCCACGGTCCGCTTCGCCAGCAAGCTCGCGGTGGACAGCATCAGCTACGAACCCCAGCGCCTGTCGCTGCACATCACGATGGGGCCCACGGAGAGCGAACTGGGCTTGAGCGTCGGGGCCTCCGAGATGCCGCTGTCGTCCGGGCTCCGGTTCGCGGGTGCTCTTGGGTTTCGGGGACTCGAAGACGTCCTCTCCTCTGGTAGTAGCAGCGATCCCTTTGGCGTGATCCTCGCGGGAGGACTGGAGTTCCAGCCCCGCGCCGAGCAGACCTTCCTCTCCCAAAGCCGCCTTGCGCTTCGCGCCGGATGGTTGTTCAGCGCGAACGACGGCTACGGAACGAGCCTCTGCACGGACAGAGGCGCCAGCCACGTGACCGCGTGCTCACGACCCGTCGTCCAGGCGCTCGTGGGCATCACCTTCCTGGAGTTCCTCCGGGCCCAAGTGGTCGGCGAGTGGTACCCGGGCAGCAACTCGCGGAAGACGCTCTGGTCCGTGGCCCCAGGCATCGGCCTGGAGCTTGGACTCTGACGAGTCCTCGCGAAAACCAGGATGGGAACCCCCTGAGATCCGTGACGCGGGCGTAAAGTCACGTACATTCATGGTCTCCATTCGCTCGATCGCTCTCTCCTGCATCGTCGTACTCGGCATCTTCGCTGCCTGCAGTGACGATTCCCCCAACCCACCCGGCGGGACACCCGACGCCTCTGTGCCAGATGCGTCCGTGCCTGAGATGTGCACTGACGCGGGCACCACGCAGTGCGGCGACACCTGCGTCAACACCGACAGTGACTCTGCCCACTGCGGAGGGTGCGACCAGGCGTGCACGAGCACCGAGGCCTGTGAGGCCGGCGTCTGCGTCGCCGTCTGTCGGATCGACGGCGAGCAGTTCGCGGCCGGCGCGGTGAACGCGGCGAATGCATGCGAGCAGTGCGTGCCCGCGACGTCCGCCACGACGTGGACGCCGCTCGCGGACGGGGCGGCGTGCGGCTCGGGACAGATTTGCTCGGCCGGGGCGTGCAGCCCGAAATGCCTGATCGACGGTACGTTCTACTCCGAGGGTACGCCGAACCCCGCGAATGCCTGCGAGGTCTGCACGCCCGCGACGTCGACGACGACGTGGTCATCGCGCGCGAGCGTTCCGCTGCTGGTCGGCGGCACCGACATCGCAGCGCAGGGCTGGACGACGGTCGCGCAGACGCCGAACACGCTCACGTACGGTGAGGACTACGTCCGCCTCGCGACGTCGACGGACAGCGGCGGCCGAACGAGCGGGCAGTTGCTCATCACGCGGGCGAACGCGTTCGACGCAACGAAGCCGTTCAAGCTCCGCGTGACGATGCAGGTCGAGTCGGCGAACAACCACAACGCGCTCGACAGCGGCGCGGCCATCCTGGGGAGCTTCACCCCGCCGTTCGGCAACTCCACGGATCGCTCGCAGATGATCTACCTGGACAACGCGGCGATTGGCTGGGCGGATGACACGCAATCCGCGGCGTTCTCCGTGACCGATGGCGCGTACCATGTCTACGAGCTCGCGGTGGATGCCGCGAAGGTCGCGACGGTGAGCATCGACGGTGTCGCGAAGCTCACGCGGAACAACTTCTCGGCGACCGGCACCATCGCCCTCGGCGACCAGACCAACGATCCGAAGGTCGACGGCGTGGTGCGGATCAAGTCGGTCGAGCGGCTCTGCCAGTGAGGCTCCTCCCTGTCCCCATTCATGTGAATGGGGACAGGGTCATGTGTGGGCCATGACCGGGAACCGGTGGGCCTCTTGTGAGGGATGGAAGTTGCGCACGAACAGGTCGGCTTCCATGTCCTCACCGGCCGTCACGGCCTCCGGCCAGTAGCGCTCCGGAGTGAACCCGAAGCGGATGGACCGGATGGGCCGGTCAATCAACCGGGGGATCCAGGCTCGCAGGTCGAAGGGCTCGCGGGCGAAGACGTCGTCGAGGTACAGCGTCTCGCCTTCGACTCCCGCGAACGCCCAGGCGTCCGTTCCCAACTGGCGCAGGGGCCTCGCGAAGCCATTGGCCACGGGCCAGCTCGCCACCGTCGCGTAGCCTCGCGCGCCGAAGCGTTCCGTGGAGGGACGCCCTTCGCTGGAGAGCGTGGCGAGTCCAGCGCGCACTTCCGCGTCATCCAGATTGAGCGTGGGCGCGGGTGGGCCAGCCGGTACGGCATCGTACGGGGTGGCGAACAACGTCTGCATTTGAGGCTGGAACCCGAAGCGCGGGTAGAACTGGCGCACCTTGGGGTTGGCGAAGAGCAGCACGGGCGCATCCCCACACGCGTCCAGCGCGGCGTTCATGACCACGCGCGCAAGTCCCCGGCCACGATGCGACAGCAAACACCCCACGGCTCCCAGCTGATGGGCCAGCACCTCGCGCCCTTCCAACAGCAGGCGCATCCGCATCACGGAGGTGTTGGCCACCACGCGGCCGTCCTCAATCAGCGCGAACGCACGGTAGTCGCCGTTCCACTCTCCCCATGCACGCCAACGGCGGAAGTCCGCGCGGCGGAACACCTGGGGCACGTAGTCACAGAACAGCTCCTGCAATCCGGTATCGACCTGCCTGATTTCGCTGACCGCAACGGCTTCCATCACACGCCCCCACTCAGCTTGAAAACTCAATCAGGTTCATGGCGGAGCGGCGTACTGAACTCGCACAGCCCCAGGCCCCAGATGAGCATGAATGACAGGTGCACGCTGGGGTGGAACGGCAGGTAGTGCACCAGGGCCAGGACGTGGAAGCCCACGAAGGACAGCAGGGCTCCCGTGGCCGGAATCGAACCCGCCCGGTGCCTTCGCACCAATGCCCTCGCCAGCAGGAAGTGCATCGTCGCCAGCAGCACCAGCCCCACGAGCCCTGTCTCCGCCCAGGCCGTCAGCCAGAGGTTGTGTGAGTCCGTGGCCAGCAGGTCCGTGATGCCCGTCTCCGCCTGCGTCGCCAGGGCCGCGGGTTTGTGATTGCCGAAGCCCACGCCCACCCAGGGGTGCTCCCGCACCAGGCGCCAACCCACGGACATCGCCAGCGAGCGCTCTCCGCTGCCGAAGAGGTTGTCCACCGCCTTGCCGAAGCGCTCCCGCCACGCGGGCGTCAGCAGCACCACGGCCACCAGCGCCACCGCCACGCCCAGCCCCGCCTTCCGCGCCGTCCCCCGCAGCAACAGCAGCAGCGCCAGCACGCATACGCCCAGCGCCGCTCCCAACGCCGCTCGCGCGAACGCGCCGTAGATGGACAGCAGCAGCCCCAGCACCATCACCCCGGCCAGCACCCGCCGCCGCGTCACCTTCGACCGGCCAATCACCGCCAGCGCCGGGCCCAGCACGGCAATCGCTCCGTGCGCGAACCGCAGCCGGTGGAAGAAGAAGCCTCCCGCCGCGTACCTCGGGTTCTCCTCCGTCCCGAAGTTCTCGTGCAGGCGCGCCAGGTTCAGCTTCAGGAACTTCGGTGGCTCCCAGGGCCACTGCACCCGGTGCTGGAAGAAGCCCAGCGCCGCCGCCAGCAGCCAGCCTCCGGCGACGAGGCTCCCCAGCATCAGCCACGGCACTCCCAGCGTCCCGATGCACGCGACCGCCGCTCCCGCCACCGTGTCCAGTGCCTGGCCGTACCTCGCGCCCCGGGGCCACTTCGTCGCGGCTCCCGTCAGCAGCGCCACCGCTGGGGACAGCAGCTGCCAGACGCTCAGGGCGACGCTCGCCAGCACGAACGCCCTCACGTCCTTCTCCAGGCGCAGCCGCTTCGTTGCCGCCAGCGCCAGGGCCAGCGCCGTGGCCAGGATGGCTCCGGCCTGGAGCACCGCCTCCGCCAGCACCAGCCCTACCGCGTAGAGCCCCAACACCGCGGCGACCGCCGTCCTCCAGCGCCCTGACTCGACCGTCTTCGTTTCCGTGCCCATGCCGTGCGCCTCGAACTCGCGAGGCCGGTGGACCCTATCCCACCTCGTGCTCCCCTGCCCTTCCGGACTGGACCTGGAATCCCCGTCGATGGACGCCGTCATCCCTTTTCACGCGCTTGACGTTGGCGCTCCGGACGGGCACGCGTTACCCAGGGTCCTTTCCCCGGTCCCCCTTCCGACATGCGCACCACCCATCGACCGTTCACCACCCTGGCTCTGGCACTGTCCCTCTTCGTGGCCGCGCTGGAGATGACCGTCGTCTCCACCGCCATGCCCACGGTGGTCAGCGACCTGGGCGGCATCCAGCACTACGCGTGGGTCTTCACCGCGTACATGCTGTCGTCCACCATCACCGTCCCCATCTACGGGAAGCTCGCCGACCTCTACGGCCGCAAGCCCATCGTCCTCTTCGGCTCCACCCTGTTCCTGCTGGCGTCCCTGGCGTGCGGGTTCTCCACGTCGATGAACATGCTCATCGCGTTCCGCGTCCTCCAGGGCCTGGGCGCCGGCGCCATGCAGCCCATCGCGCTCACCATCATCGGGGACATCTACACGCTGGAGCAGCGCGGGAAGGTCCAGGGCGCGTTCAGCGCCGTGTGGGGCATCGCGGGCCTCGCGGGCCCTCTCACCGGCGGCCTCATCGTGAAGTACCTCACGTGGCACTGGATCTTCTTCATCAACATCCCCATCGGCATCGCGTCCATGGTGTTGCTCGTCATGTTCTTCCACGAGCAGCTCCAGCCCAAGCCTCGCGCACGGCTCGACTACGCGGGCGCGGCGCTGCTGTCCTCGGGCGTCGTGGCGCTGCTGTTCGGGGTGCAGGGTTCGGGAGCGACGCTGCTCGCCCTGCCCCTGGCCGCCGTGCTCCTCACCGCGTTCGTGTTCGTGGAGCTTCGCGCCGCCGAGCCCATCATCCCGATGAGCATCTTCAAGATTCCCACCATCGCCATCTCCAGCCTGGCCGGCGCCCTCTTCTCCGCCGCCCAGTTCGGCGCGACCACCTATGTGCCCCTGTACGTGCAGGGCGTGCTCGGCGGCTCCGCCACGATGGCGGGCGGGATGATCACCCCCATGATCGTCGGCTGGCCGCTGGCGAGCCTCATCGGCGGCAGGCTCATGGTGCGCACCGGGTTCCGGCCGCTCATCGTCGGCGGGCTGGGGCTGGCCTCCATTGGCACCGTGCTGATGGCGCTGCTGCTCAAGCCCGGGGCTTCCATGCTGGTGCCGCAGCTCGCCATGGGGTTGTTTGGCATTGGCCTGGGCTTCGCCGCCATGGCGACCATGGTGGCAGTCCAGACCACCGTGGGCTGGGAGCTGCGCGGCGTGGCCACGGCCAGCAGCATGTTCTTCCGCACCATCGGCGGGTCGCTGGGCGTGGGCATCATGGGCGGCGTGCTGGTGTCACAGCTCATGAAGGACCCGAATGTCCCCGTGAGCGCCGCCACGGAGCTGCTCGGCCCCGAGCATGGACGCGGCCTGGCTCCCGCCGTCCTCGAGACGCTCGGCGGAGCGCTGAACACCGGGCTGTCCATCAACTTCTGGATCATGTGCTCGGCGATGATCGCCGCGTTCGCGGCGGGCCTGTTCTTCCCCAAGGTGAAGCGCGTCACCACGCCCGTGAACATGTCGGACGTCACCGCCTCCCACTGATGCCCGGCGTCCTTCTAAGCCGCCGGGTTCCAGGAGCTGGGGCTCGCTGGAACCCGGCGGCACGTCATGCGTCTGGCCTTGCGCTGACGCTCACCGGCCTTGTCACTCCGCGCTGGCGCTCAGCGGCGTGCAGGTCACGTTGGCGGACACGGCCCACAACGCGTCACCCCAGACGCCGGAGAACCCCCGGAAGTAGATCCTGTTGCCCACGCGCGTGAACTCCTCGGGTCCCTCGGCCCCGGGGCTTGAGGTGGTGACGCGCCCCGTGCCCGCCGCCGTGCCATTCGTGACCTGCGGCATGAGTCCCAGTCCGCCGTCCCACGAGCTGAAGAGCAGCGTGCCAGAGCCCGTGTCGAAGAGGGGCGAACTGCTCTCGTCGGACGTGGTGAGCCCCTGGCTGACCTGCCGCGTCCCTCCCGCCGTGCCGTCCGTCACCCACAGCCCGACCTGGCGAGGCGCGGGGCCCGGCGAGCTGATCGCCACGGACAGGTAGAGCTTGCCCCCGGCCTCCCGCGAGTCCCGCACGGAGGGCGTGTTGTCCTGCTGGCCAGGATAGGGATTGGGCAGCGTCGTCACCGGGGTCTTCCCGCCTCCGGAGAGCGACAGGCGGTTCAGCTTCAACCGCTCGCCATCGTCGGCGAGCGTGGACAGGTAGACGTAGGAGCCCAGCGCCCCCAGCAGCCGCGCCTGCTTGCCGAAGGTGTCCAGGCGCACCGTGCCCGCCGCCGTTCCATCCGTCCGCCACACCTCCGTCCCGGAGGAGTCGTCCAGCGTGAACATCCCGTTGCCGTTCGCGAGCCGGCGCGTCGCCGTCACGAAGGGGGCCCCCGCGTCCACGCGCTTGACGAGCCGGGTGCCCGCCGCCGTGCCGTTCGTCCGCCACAGGCGCGTGCCGTGGGTCGCGTCCTGGAGGAAGAACAACAGCGCGTCATTCGTCCGTACCGTGGAGCTGGACAGGGACGCCCCCGAGCCGAAGTCCACCACCCGGTACGTCCCCGCCTCCGTCCCGTCCGACCGCCACAGCTCCACCGCGCTCTCCTCCCTGCGGAAGAAGGTCAGCACGCCCCCCAGGTCGGTGAGGTTCGAGAGAATGGAGTTCGCGCTGCCCGGCACGATGTCCTTCACGAGCCTCGTTCCCGCCGCCGTCCCGTCGCTCACCCACAACTCGAAGCCCGTGGCCGGGTCACTCATCTTGAAGAAGACTCGCGAGCCCACGGCCGTGAGCGACGAGAAGTCCCGGTAGTTCAAGCCCGCGAAGGGGAACTCCTTCACCGGAACGGTGCCCACCCCGGTGCCGTCACTGCGCCACAGCCCAGCCGTCCCCTGGTAGGGATCCACGGTGAAGTACAGCGTGCCCGCCACGTTCGTCAGCCAATCGGGAATGGGCCGGGATGGCGAAGGCAACGGCGCACCCGGCGGGAGGAGGTCCTTCACCTTGAAGGCCGCCATGGCGGGTGTGCACGCCTGCGCCTGGACCTGCTGCTCCTGGGCCACGGGCCGCTCCATGTCCCGCGCTCCACCGCAGCCCACGAACGACAACCCTGCAAGGATCCACCCGAATCGCATACGCATGGCCCAACTCCTTGTCAGACGAAAGCAAGGGACGATGGGACGCGTGGCGATGGCTGCCAATGTGCCCTATAGGCGTTAGGGCTTGCGGTCAACACGACGGCCGCGCGAAGGCCGCTCCGCTGTCGGGAAACCGACGCGCCCGATTTTTCCCATCACAGACATTGCATGGCGTGGGCCAGCTGGAGTCCCATCCGCCGGGGGATGCACGGCCTTCACTTTAGGAGATGAAAGATGGCGGGTCCGCTGAGTGACGAGGAGCTTGGAAAGATTGACGCCTACTGGCGCGCGGCGAACTACCTGTCCGTCGGGCAGATCTACCTCAAGGACAACCCGCTCCTGGAGCGACCCCTCACCCGCGAGGACATCAAGCCCCGGCTGCTCGGGCACTTCGGCACCACGCCCGGCCTCAACTTCATCTACGTCCACCTGAACCGCATCATCCGGAACCACCGGGCCAACATGATGTATCTCATTGGCCCCGGCCACGGCGCTCCGGGCATCATCGCCAACACGTTCCTCGAAGGCTCCTACACGGAGCTGTATCCCAACATCGAGCGCAACCGCGACGGAATGAAGCGCCTGTTCCGCCAGTTCTCCTGGCCCTACGGCGTCCCCAGCCACGACGCGCCGGAGGTCCCCGGATCCATCAGCGAAGGCGGCGAGCTGGGCTACTCGCTGCTCCACGCGTACGGCGCCGTGCTGGACAACCCGGACCTCATCGTCCCCTGCGTCGTCGGCGACGGCGAGGCGGAGACGGGCGCGCTCGCCGCGAGCTGGCACTCCAACAAGTTCATCAACCCCATCACCGACGGCGCGGTGCTGCCCATCCTGCACCTCAATGGGTACAAGATCGCCAACCCCACGGTGCTCGCCCGCATCGACGCCGACGAGTTGGAGTCGCTCTTCAAGGGCTACGGCTACACGCCCTACTTCCTGGAGGGCGACGACCCCAAGGACATGCACCAGCGGATGGCGCAGGTGCTGGACACCCTCTACGCCGAAATCACGCGCATCCAGCGCCACGCCCGAGAGAAGAACGACCCCACCCGCCCGCGCTGGCCCATGCTCGTGCTGCGCACCCCCAAGGGGTGGACCGGCCCGAAGGTGGTGGATGGCAAGCCCGTGGAGGGCACCTGGCGCGCCCACCAGGTCCCGCTGGCCGAGGTGCGCGACAACCCCGAGCACCTGAAGATCCTGGAGGCGTGGCTCCACGGCTACCGCCCCCGCGAGCTGTTCGACGCGAACGGCACCTTCCGCGAGGAGCTGGCGGACATCGCCCCCAAGGGCCGGCTGCGCATGGGCGTCAACGCGCACTCGAACGGCGGACAGTTGCTGGTGCCGCTCGCGCTGCCGGGCTTCCGCGACTACGCGGTCGACCCGGGCGTCCCGGGCTCCAAGCAGGTCAGCGCCACCAAGGTGCTGGGCGGCTACCTGCGGGACGTGATGCGCAACAACCTGGCGACGAAGAACTTCCGCATGTTCGCCCCAGACGAGAACGCGTCCAACCGGCTCCAGGACGTGTACGCCGTCAGCGGCAAGAGCTGGGACGCGAAGCAGGAGCCCACGGACGAGAACCTCTCCGTCGACGGCCGCGTGATGGAGGTCCTGAGCGAGCACCTCTGCCAGGGCTGGCTGGAGGGGTACCTGCTCACCGGACGCCACGGCTTCTTCTCCTGCTACGAGGCGTTCATCCACATCATCGATTCGATGTTCAACCAGCACGCCAAGTGGATAAAGAGCGCCAGGGAGCTGCCGTGGCGCAAGCCCATCGCGTCGCTGAACTACCTGCTCAGCTCGCACGTGTGGAGGCAGGACCACAACGGGTTCTCCCACCAGGACCCGGGCTTCATCGACCACGTGGCCAACAAGAAGGCGGATACGGTTCGCATCTACCTGCCGCCGGACGCGAACACGCTCTTGTCGGTGGCGGACCACTGCCTGCGCTCGAAGAACTACGTGAACCTCATCATCGCGGGGAAGCAGCTCTCTCCGGCGTGGCTGGACATGGAGAGCGCGGTGCGCCACTGCTCGGAGGGCATTGGCGCGTGGGACTGGGCCAGCAATGACGACGGCGACCCGGACGTGGTGATGGCCTGCGCGGGCGACGTGCCCACCCTGGAGACGCTGGCCGCGGTGACGCTGCTGCGCGAGTGGGCCCCCGAGCTCAAGGTGCGCGTGGTCAACGTGGTGGATGTCTTCACGCTCGCGCCCGTGCACGTCCATCCGCACGGACTCAACGAGGAGGACTTCAACCGCCTGTTCACCACGGACAAGCCCGTGGTGTTCGCGTTCCACGGCTACCCCACGCTCGTGCACAAGCTCACGTACAGCCGGGCCAACCACGACAACATCCACGTGCACGGGTACAAGGAAGAGGGCACCACGACGACGCCGTTCGACATGACGGTGCTCAACGACATGGACCGCTTCACCCTGGCGCTGGATGCCATCCGTCACTCGAAGGCCGCGCGGCACCGGCGGGACGACGCGGAGCAGCGCTTCTCCGAGGTGCGCCAGCGCCACAAGCTCTACGTGTCGGAGCACGGCGAGGACATGCCCGAGGTGGCCGACTGGAAGTGGACCGCGCGATGAGCGATTCGGGCGCGGTGCTGGTCATCAACAGCGGCTCGTCGTCGCTGAAGTTCGGTCTCTACGTCGAACAGGGTGGCCAGGAGGCGGTGCGGTTCAAGGGCAGCGCGACCCACATCGGCGCGGAGCAGGGCCGGCTGGTCGTGAAGGACGGCGCGGGGGAGCAGGTGCGCGCGGTGGACGTGCGGCATCCGTCACAGGAGGAAGCGTTCCGCGAGGCCGTGCGGCACCTGGAGGAGCTGGGCGGAGAGCGGCCCCGGGCCATCGGGCATCGCGTGGTGCATGGCGGCCCCCGCCTGCGCGAGCACCAGGCCCTGACGCCGGAGGTGATGAAGGCGCTGGAGGAGGCGACGCACTTCGCGCCGCTGCACATCCCTCCGGCGCTGCGGCTCATCCGGGCCACGCAGCGGCAGTACCCGGGCGTGCCGCAGTTCGTCTGCTTCGACACGGCCTTCCACGCGACGATGCCGGAGGTCGCCTCGACGTTCCCCCTCCCCCGCTCCGTGCGGGATCAGGGCGTGCAGCGGTACGGCTTCCATGGTCTGTCGTACGAGTCCATCGTGGCGAGGCTCGCACCCCAGGTGCCCGCCCGCACCGTGGTGGCCCACCTGGGCAACGGCGCGAGCCTCGTGGCGCTGGAGCGCGGACGCTCCGTGGATACCTCCATGGGCTTCACGCCCACGGGCGGCATCCCCAGTGGAACGCGCACCGGTGACCTGGATCCGGGCGTGCTGCTGTTCCTGATGCGCACGGGTGGAATGGACGCGGATGCGCTGGAGACACTGGTGAACCACGACGCCGGTCTCCGGGGCTTGTCGGAAGGGACCAGCGACATGCAGGCCCTCACACGTGACGCGGCGGCGGGCAACGCGGCGGCTGAGCTGGCGGTGGACGTCTTCACGCGAAGCATCGCGAAGACGGTGGGGGCCTACTCGACGGTGCTCGGCGGGCTGGACCTGCTCGTGTTCACGGGAGGCATCGGAGAGAACAGCGCGCGGGTCCGCGAGGGCGTATGCGCGAAGCTGGGCCACCTGGGTATCCAGTTGGACTCGCGGCGGAACGAAACCGGCGCGGAGGTCCTCACGGCCGATGCGTCGCCTTGTCCGGTGCGCGTGCTGCCAAGCGATGAGGAGGTTCAGCTCGCCCGGCACACGCGCCGGCTGCTTCGCGGGTGAAGCCTCCTACGCCTGCCGCGTGGCGCTCCGGCGCGGCAGGTGCAGCAGGCCTTCGCGGCGCAGCCACAGGGCTGCCGCGACGATGGTCAGCAGTGTCGTGGGCATCCAGGCCGCCACGGCGGGCGCCAGGCGCTCGGTGAGCACCAGCGTGCGGGACACCACCATCAGGCCCCACATCGCCACGGCGATGAGCAGCCCCTCCACCACCGCCGCCGTCAGGTGTCCGCGCCGGTTCGTCCGCAGCGCCAGGCCCACCGCGAGCAGCGCAGCGGGCAGCCCCGCCAGCGGATACGCGAAGCGGTTGTGCCACGCGAGCTGGAAGGCCTTCGTCGCGAGCCCCACCTCCGCTCGCGCGACAATCTGCTCGCCCAGTTCTCCCAGGCGCATCTGCTCCGGACGGCCCGGCCGGATGCGGAACGTCGTCGCGCCCACGCCCAGCTCGTACTCCGCGGTGGGCTGCTGCGTCACGGACGTGCGCCCGTCCTCCGTGAACGTGCGCTCCACCACGTCCGTCAGCTCCCAGCGCGTGCCCTCCACCGGGCGCATCCGCCCCGCGTCCACTCGGCGGCGCAGCTTGAACTCCGGCGTCAGCGTGAAGATGGAGACGTTCTCGAAGCCCTCCTGCGGATTGCCGCCTCGCAGGAAGAAGATGGCGTCCCCCCGCCGGAACCACTGCTTCGGCGTGTAATACATCCGCCAGTCGCCCCAGCGGTTGAAGCGCTGCGTGGTGATTTCATCCACGCGCCGGCCTGCCCTCGCGGCCACCGTCTCGTCGAACACCACCAGCCCCACGCACGCCACCAGCGCGCACACGCCCACCGGCAGGTACAGCGCCGCCGGTCCGAAGGTGAGCGCCCGGAGCGCAGTCACCTCGCCCTTCTTGCGCAGCGCCGACACCGTGGTGCCCGCCGCCAGCAGCAGCGCCGCCGGCCCCAGCTGCTGCACCGTCACCAGCGCCTTGTAGCCATAGAGCTTGAGCACATCCAGCACCCAGCCCTCGCCACCGTAGGCCTTCGCGCGATCCACGAAGTCCACCACCAGGAACACCGCCACCACGCCCGCCAGGATGCCCAGCGTGTAGCGCACGTACGCGCCCACCACGTACCGGAAGAGGGTGCCCTTCACCGCACCGTCCCCGAACGCGTCACGCGGTACAGCGCGAACGCCCCCACCGCCATGAAGAGCACGTTCGCCAGCTGCCCCGCGACGAACACCGGCATCTGGCCCTTCTGCCCCATCTGCTCGAAGGCGCGGCTCAGGAGGTAATAGAGGACGTAGCCCCCCAGCGTCAGCAGGTAGCCCCACGCGCGGCCCGCCTGCCTGCGGCCAATCGCCAGCGGCGTGCCCAAGAGCGCGAACGCCACCGGCGCCACCGCGTTGCCCATCCGGCTGTGCAGCGCCATCAGGAAGGGACGCGCATCCTCGCGCCGCTCCTCCGCGTCCTTCGCCGCCGCCAGCAGCTCCACCGGCGTCAGCTCCTCCTTCGGCGAGCGGAACCGGTTGCGCCGCGACAGCGAGCCGCCCAGCCCCACGTTGATCTCCGCCTTCTCGAACGCGACGACGCTCGCGTCCACCGAGGAGCGGTTGGCGCGGTGCACCTCGCCTTCCCTCAATTCAATCCGCAGCGCCTCGCCCCGCTCGGACGTGCCCACGCTGCCCTTGTGCGCCAGCACCAGCAACGGCGAGCTGGGGTCGCGGTCGTCGTGCAACAGCACATTCGTCCACCCGCCGCCCTTGGGCGCCACCTTCTGCGCGTACAACGTCAGGTCGCTCAGGTCCTCGTAGAAGACGCCGGACTTCACGTCGCCCGCGACGTTCTTCTGGATGACCTCGCCCACCAGGTCCTTCACGCCCGTGAGGCCCCACGGCTCCACCGTGGACGTGAGCAGCACCATGAACGCGCTCAGCGCGATGCCCACGCCCAGCGGCGCCGCCAGCAGCTGGAGCGGGCTGATGCCCAGGGCCTGCAGCGACGTGAGCTCCCGGTCCTCTCCCAGCCGCCCCAGGCCCAGCAGGATGGCCAGCAGGAACGCGATGGGCAGCGCCATCACCAGGAAGTGCGGCGCCAGGTACGCGATGAGCCGGCCCAGGTCGACCAGCGTCACCGCCGAGCCCAACAGCACGTCCGTGCCGCGCAGGAACTGCATCACGAACAGCAGCAGGAACATGAACGCCACCCACACACCCAGGGGGACGAGCAGTTCCTTGAGCAGGTAGCGCGCCAGCAGCTTCACGACCGCGCCCGCAGCCCCCGCGCGCCAATGTCCCGGCGGAAGTGCTTGCCCTCGAAGCGTACGGCGTCCGCCGACTCCAGGGCCCGCTCTCGCGCCGTCGCCAGGCTGTCACCCCGAGCGCACACCGTCAGCACCCGGCCACCCGCCGTCACCAGCGCGCCGTCCTGCTTCGCCACGCCCGCCAGGAACACGGGCGCGTTCGACGCCACCTCGTCCAGCCCTTCAATCCGCTGGCCCTTCTTCGGCGCCTCCGGGTAGCCCTCCGCCGCCAGCACCACGCCCACGGACGCTCCCGGGAACTGCTTCAGCGGCCGGGGCTCCAGCGTCCCCTTCGCGCACGCCTCCATCAGCGGCAGCAGGTCCTCGTCCACCTGCATCACCAGGACCTGCGTCTCCGGGTCGCCGAAGCGCGCGTTGAACTCCAGCACCTTCGGGCCAGACGCCGTGAGCATCAGCCCCGCGTACAGCACCCCGCGCAGCGGCGTGCCACGCTTCTTGAGCACCGCCAGCGTGGGCGCGATGACCTGCTCGCCCACCTGGACCAGCTGCGCCGGAGTGAGGAACGGCGCCGGGCAGTACGCGCCCATCCCGCCGGTGTTGGGACCCGTGTCGCCCTCGCCCACGCGCTTGTGGTCCTGCGACAGCGGCAGGAGCACGTAGCGCTCGCCGTCGCACAGGGCCATCAGCGAGACCTCCTCGCCCTCCAGCAGCTCCTCCAGCACCATGCGCTGGCCCGCCTGCCCCATCTGGGCCACGGCGCGCACGGCTTCACGCGCGGACTTCGCGTCCGGCGCGACGATGACGCCCTTGCCCGCGGCCAGGCCGTCCGCCTTCACCACGATGCGGCCCTGCGCGACGGCGTACGCCTCCGCCTCCGCCGCGTCCGTGAAGACGCGGAAGGCCGCGGTGGGCACGCCCGCCTCCGCCATCACCTCCTTGGCGAAGGCCTTGGAGCCCTCGATGCGCGCGGCCGCCGCGACGGGGCCGAAGCACGGGATGTCCACCTGCGCCAGCGCGTCCGCGACGCCCGCGACGAGCGGCGCCTCCGGGCCCACCACCACCAGGTCCACGCGCTCGCGGCGCGCCAGCGACACCACCGCCTCCGGCGAGTCCGCCTGCAACGGTACGTTGGTGCCCCACCGCGCCGTGCCCGGGTTGCCGGGGCCGACGAGGAGCCGAGAGAGACGAGGACTCTGGGCCAGCTTCCATGCGAGCGCGTGCTCGCGGCCGCCCGACCCCAGCAACAGGACCTTCACGTCAACCTCGCTCGTCCAGTTTGAAGAGCAGCGTCTTCGCCGGGAAGTAGGAGGGATCCAACCCCACCACCTTCTCCAGCACCGCGCGCGCCTCCTGCGGCTTCGACGTCATCAGCAGCTCCGCCAGCTTCGTCTGCGCGGACAGCATCTTCGGCGCGACGTCCAGGGCGGACCGCAACGAGCGCATCGCCCCCGCCACGTCCCTGTCCGCGGCCTGCGCGAGCCCCAGCGACAGGCGCGCCACCGGCAGCCCGCGCTCGACCCGCACCGCGCGCTCCGCCAGGCTCCGGGCCTGCGGCCCCTTCGTGTCCAGCGCGATGAGCGCCCGGTACGCCTGCGCACCGCCGCTGTTCTCGTTCACGTCCACCACGGTGTGCAGCAGCCGCTCCGCGGTCTGACGGTCCCCCTGATGGAAGCGCACCAGGGCCTCGTAGAGCAGGGGCTGCACGTCCTCCGGACGGTCGCTCAGGGACTTCACCACGTTCTCCACGCCCACCAGCGTGTCGCCCGGCCGCAGCCAGAAGCGCGACAGCGCGGGCCGGGGCGCCAGCCGCAGGGGATCCCACTCGCGCGCCTCCAGCACCGGGTAGAACAGGCGGAAGACCTCGTCGCGCTTCTTCGCGCTCGCCGCCGCCACGCCTTCCAGCAGCTTCGCGTCCATGCGGCGGTCGTCCAGCCGCACCGCCTGCTGGAAGCGCTCCTGGGCTCCGGCCACGTCGCCTTCCAGCAGGTGCACGCGCCCTTCCAGCACCTTCTCCAGCGCGGCGTCCTGCAGCCGGCCCTGGAAGCCCTTCAGGTGCTCGCGGGCCAGGGCCGCGTCCTTCTGCGCCAGCGCCACCAGGAACCACTGCAGGTGGGCCTCCGGCATCGCCGGCACCACCTTCAGGGCCGCCGCGGCCGCGGTCGCGGCACCGGTGTCATTGCCCGCGGTGCGCTCCGCCGCGGCCAGGTGGCTGAAGATTTCGGAGGCGTCTCGCGGGCCGTAGCGGGACGCGTTCTTCGTCAGCTCCTTCAGGGCGCGCACGGCTTCGCGCGCGTTGCCCTCCGCCTGGTAGCGCAGCACCGCCAGCGCCAGGGAGGCGCGCACGTCGCCCGCCTTCGCCTTCAACCGGTCCTCGTACAGCTTGCGCGCGCGGGCGGTCTCGCCGACCTCCACGTAGATGCGGGCGGTGGCCTCCAGGCTGTTCCAGTCCTGGGGATCCAGCTCCATCCGCTGGCGCAGCTGCTTGAGCGCCAGCCCGTACTGGCCGGCCTGCTCGTGCGCGAGCGCGCTGTAGTAGTCCACGCGCTGGAGCTTCGGCGCCAGCTTCCGCGCGGCGTCGAACTCCTGGTTCGCCAGCTCACGCGACGTGGCCACCTGCGAGCGGCCCAGCACCAGGTGCGCCTCGGCCTTGTAGGCGTCAGCGGCCTTCGGCTGGGACAGCACCTCCGTCGCCAGCCGCGCCGCCTCCTCCAGGTTGCCGGACTGACGCGAGCGCGCCAGCAGCAGGTTCGCGTGCGCGACGAGCAGCGCGGGCGTCTCTCCAGCCATGCCCGTCGCGGCCTGGATGAGGTCGCGCGCCTCCTGGAAGGAGTTGTCGTCCATGCCCGGACCGCGCCCGAGCGCCAGCGCCTGCACGTACCCGGCGATGGCGTCCGTGCTGCGTGGGTCGAGCAGCAGCGCCTGCTGGAAGGACTCCTCGGCTTCCGTGTAGGCGATGCGCTGGTCCAGCTCGAGCTGCTTCTGACCGGTGGCCAGGTGCTCCGCGCTGGTGCCCTCCAGCTCCAGGAACTGGAGCTTCCACCGGCCCACCGCGGTCAGCACCTCCGGAGGCACCGCGGCCGGAGCGGGGGGCTGCGCGGCCCGGGCCAGCTGCTCCTGCTGGGGCTTGTGCACGAGGAAGTAGTAGCCCGCACCGCCGGCCCCCAGGACCGCCAGCGCCACCAGGCCGAAGACTCCTGCACGGCTGCCGCCACCGCTTCCGCCACGCTGCGCGCTGCGGACCGGCGCGGCGGTGATGTGCGACGTGCGCGCGGGCTTCACCGAGCTCACGCGCGAGTCCGGCGCCAGCGCCGTGGCGCCCTCGAACCGGGGTTCGTCCTCGGACGCGGTGCCGTCCAGGCCGCTCATCATGGGCAGTTCCACCAGGCCGCCGCTGTCGGACGGAGGCGGCGCCGCCACCTCGGGCGCCACCACCACGGACGACTCCCGGGGGAACGCGGACTCCCGCTGCTTGCAGGCCTCGCAGGTGCCCAGGGCCTGATCGAAGGGGTCCGTCAGGTCCTTGCCGCACGAGCGGCAGTTCGTGTGCATCTCCTTCTTCGGGACCACCGGCGCGGGCGCGCGGGCGGACATGCGGCCCAGGGACACCGCCCCGGCGGGAGGCGAGGAGGCCCGCCCGGGCGTGGGCGCCAGCGGGGCTTCCGGCTCCAGGCCCCCGGGCGCCGGGCCGAGGAAGTCGAGCAGCGGATCTTCCGGAGGAGCGGATGGCGCCGCTGCCGGCGCGGGAGCCGCCACCCCGGGCGCGTCGGGCACCGGCGGGCCAGGCTTCGCGGCGGGCGCCGCCCTGGGCGAGGACGGGCCCAGGTTCGCGAACGGGTCCGCGGGAAGGCCCCGGGAGACCTGCGCCGCGGGCGGCCCCAGGTCCGCGAACGGGTCCACGCTCCCCGGCGGCCCCAGCTCCGGCATCTCACCGAAGTCCCCGAAGAGGTCCGACTTCGCAGCCGCCTTCGGTGCTTCCCGTGGCTTCGCGGCGACGGGCGCGGCGGCCGGATTGCTCCGGGGCTCGCGGGCGACTGGAGGCGCCGGTGCGGCCGCGGGCGGATTCGGCTCGGCGGCGGGAGGCACGGCCCCTTCAGGGGGAGCCGTCACGGACGCGGCCGAGGCCTCCCGCTTCACGAGCTGGAGGTGACGGCAGCGGGGACACTGCGCGCGGACGCCCTTGGTCGTGATCAACCGATCGTCGATCGCGTAGGCCGCCGCGCATTTCTGGCAGACGATGCGCATGAAGTTAGTGGCGGAAGTGTCGCACTCCCGTCACCACCATGGCCATCCCATGTTCGTCCGCGGCGGCAATCACCTCCGCGTCCCGGACAGACCCGCCTGGCTGGATGACCGCCGTCGCCCCCGCCCGGGCCGCCTCGTCCAGCCCGTCCCGGAAGGGGAAGAAGGCATCCGAGGCCACGGCGCTGCCCTTGAGGGCCTCGCCACCCCGCGTCATGGCGATGCGCACGGAGTCCACCCGGTTCGTCTGCCCGCCGCCCTGGGCCAGCAGCTGCGCCGGCGCCGCGAAGACGATGGCGTTGCTCTTCACGTGCTTGCACACCTTCCAGGCGAAGCGAAGGGCCCGCTCCTCCTCCGGCGTGGGGGCGCGCTTGGACACCACCTTCCACTCCAGGGGCGGCTCCACCGCGTCCCGGTCCATCAGCAGCATTCCCCCGGACACGCTGCGCGCGTCCACCTGGGGCCGGGGCGCCGCCGTGGCGGACGCCAGCGCGGGGCCCGCCTCCAGGAGGCGCAGGTTCTTCTTCCCCGCCAGCACCTGGAGCGCCACCGCCGAGTACGACGGCGCGATGACCGCCTCCAGGAACGTCTCCGCCATGGCCTTCGCCGTGGCCTCGTCCACCTCCCGGTTGAAGGCGACGATGCCGCCGAAGGCGCTCACCTCGTCCACCGCGCGGGCGGTGCGGTAGGCCTTCTCCAGCGCGTCGTCCACCGCCACGCCGCACGGGGTGTTGTGCTTGATGACCACCGCGCAGGGCTTCTCCGGGAACTCCAGGACGAGCCCCAGGGCCGCGTCCAGGTCCAGGATGTTGTTGTACGAAAGCTCCTTGCCCTGGAGCACCTTGGCGAAGGCGACGGACGGCTCCTTCGGGGCGGCGTATTCCTTGTAGAAGGCGCCGCGCTGGTGCGGGTTCTCCCCGTAGCGCAGGCCCTGCACCTTGCGGAACGCGAGCGACAGCTCTTCGGGGAAGGGCTCCTGGGCCTCGCCGGACAGCCACCCGGAGATGGACGCGTCGTAGGCCGCCGTGTGCGCGAACGCCTTGCGCATCAGCCGGCGCCGCGTCTCCAGGCCCACCGACTTGTGGCCCTCAATCTCCGCGAGCACCGGCGCGTAGTCGTCCGGGTCCACCACGATGGCCACGTGCTGGAAGTTCTTCGCGGAGGCGCGGACCATCGCCGGCCCGCCAATGTCGATGTTCTCGATGACGTCGTCCTCGCCCGCGCCGGACGCCACCGTCTGGCGGAACGGGTAGAGGTTCACCACCACCAGCGAGATGGGCTCGATGTTGTGGGCCGCCATCTCCGCCTTGTCGCTGTCCAGGTCGGGCCGGCCGAGGATGCCGCCGTGGATGCGGGGGTGGAGCGTCTTCACGCGGCCGCCGAGGATTTCGGGGCTCTTCGTGTGCTCGGACACCTGGGTGGCGGGGATGCTGGCGGCCTTCAGGGCCTCCAGGGTGCCGCCCGTGGAGAGCAGCCGGTAGCCCAGCCGCACCAGGCCCTGGGCGAAGGGGACCAGACCGCGCTTGTCGGAAACGCTCAGGAGAGCCAGCACGTGTGCGCCTCGCAATGGGTGGGGGGTGGCGCGGGTCCTAGCAACCACCCCCTGGGGTGTCAACGCAACACGTCACCCCAGGCCCTCAGCGAAACAGTGCCCTGCCCTCAGGGCTTGCGGGCGGACACGGGAGGCTCGGCCTCCGTGGCCTCACGCAGCTTCATCAGGCCGCGCGTCTCCACCTGACGGATGCGCTCGCGGGTGAGGTTCATGATTTCCCCCACTTCCTCCAGCGTGATTCCGCCCTTCTCCGCCACGTCCAGGGCACAGGTGTGCTCCAACTCCGTGATTTCCTTGTCCGGGAAGTTGAGCTTGATGGAGCCCGTCTCCGGGTTCACGTCCAGGTAGAGGTTGTGCTTGCAGGACACGAAGAGGCACGGGCGCGGGCCGTTGATGCAGTCCGCTCGGGTGCGCGGCCGCTGCTCGTCCACGAGCTTGAGGGTCTCCGCCTCTTCCGGGTCCAGCTGACCGGCGAGCCTGCGCCGGCGCAGGTCGCGCGCCATCTCCTTGCGCGACATCGTCTTGGAGCGCCGGCGTTCCGCGGGCTGCTCCTCCTCATTCCCCCCCTCGCCCTCCTGCAGCTGCTTCACTTCCGACATGTTTCGTCCTCCAGATGTGTGGAGTCTATCCGGTTCAACAGGACCCGGGGGGGCATCCTATTGTGGCCGGAGCGTTTCGTCTTCGCGCGCCGTGACGGCGCTGCCCAACCGGGCGACATCCCGGACCAGATCCTGCGCCCGTTGCCTGAGCGTTGCCAACTGGGCTTCGAGTGACCTCCTGCGTTCTCCTCCCAGGGGCCGCCCTCCCAGCTCCTCCTGGAACCCGTCCAGTACTTCCGACAAGTCCCGCTGGAGCTGGTCGATGTGGTTTCGGTGGAACACGAAGGAGCGACGGATGTCCTCCAGGGTGTGTCCTTCGGCCATCATCTTCTTGATGACGTTGATGCGCCGTACCACTTCCACCGGGTAGAGGCCCAGGCTTCCCTGGTGCTTCCCCTTGCGGCCCACACGGCGGCTGCGGGGGAGCAGACCGGCCTGGACGTACTTCCGGAACGTCGCCTCCGAGAGCCTCACGCCCCGGGGCCGGAAGATTTCCAGGATCGCGTTCGCGGGCAGGCCTCCCGCGTTTTCGCGCTCGATGCGCTCGAGTTCGTCGGGCGCGAGCAGGTCCATCGATTCCATTGAATAGAGGCTACTGAATGGACGCCATAGGTGCCAGATTCGCGCGTCATTCGTCAAGGAAGACGAGCAGGCGTGCGGGCGGACGTCGTCCGTCCGACGCTGCGCGCCGGCTGCCGGGGGCTTCAGGGGATGGAGGGACGGGAGGCGGGCTCCAGCCCAGCTCAGCGGCCGCGGGACGCGCGGAACTCCTGAATCACGGAGCCGTTGGCGGGGACGACGACGGTGAACGTCTTCGTGCTGGTCGGGTGCGCGAAGGTCAGGCTGTAGGTGCCGGCCGGCACCTTGTAGCTCGCACGGCCCTGCACGTCCCCGAGCCGCTTCGCGCCCAGGAAGACGGTGGCGTAGGGGTTGGCCCGCACCTGGAGCGTGCCCATGGCCTTCGCTGTATCCGCGGCGGCAGGCGCCGTGGCGGGGGCGGCCGGTTCGGTGGACGGAGGCGGGGTCAGGGCGGCTTCGCGCTGCTGCCCTTCCAGCTCCGAGTCGATGGCCTCCGCGGCCGGCGTGCGGGCGGGTTCGGCCGGCGGCACCGTGGCGGTGGCCGGAGGAGGGTTGGCGATGGGGGCCGTGGCCTGCGCGGGCGGACTCCCCTGCCCCGCGTCCCGGGCACCGGTGTTCGAACGGGCCACGGCGAGGACGCCCACCAGGCCCGCGAGCCCCACCACGGCGGCTCCAGCCCACAGGGCACGCTTGCGGTTCGGCGCGACGGGAGGCCCCGGCTCGGTGGCGGAGACCGTGTCGAGCTCACGGTCGTCGGCGCCAGAGCCTTCGTCGGCGGCGAGCGCGACCCGGCGCGCGGAGGCGGTGTCGGGCTTGCGGCTCGAGGACTCCGCCCGGCGCGCGGAGGCGGATGACCGCGAGCCTCCATCCACGGAACGGCTCGCGGACGCACCGGCGTCGTCATCAGCGGAGCCGGCCCAGGCGGCCATGGAGTTCTCGTCGCGAGGGGACGCATCCCTGGCGGCGGGGACCTCGCGGGATTCGCTGCGCCGGGCGAGCGGCGCTTCCCTTCCCATGGATTGCAACGGCATCTGCGGCGTGGGCTGCGGAGGACGACCACTTGGAGCCTGGTCGTCTCGCGACAGCACCAGCGTCGTCCCGTGGCGGTCCTCGTCCGGCGAGGCGCCCCGCTTCGCTCCCGAGGCGTGCTCGCGCGACGGCATCACCGCCGTGGGTTCGCGGGGCGGCGCTCCGGCGGCGGGCAGCGCTCCATCCTCCAGCGCGGTGCGCTCCGGGAGCGCGGGCAGCGCCTGGTTGCTCGCCGCGATGGGGAACAGCGGCCGGACGAACGCGCCCACGTCGGTGTCGTCCACGGAGCGGGCGTGGTTCAACACGCACTGGGCCAGCGCGCGCTCCAGCTCCCCTGCCGTCTGGAAGCGCTTGGACAGGTCTCGCTCCAGCGCGCGGCAGATGACGGCGTCCAGGTCCGGCGGCACATCCGGGTTGAGGCGCGCGGGCGGAACGATGGTGCTCTCCTGCACCGCGCGCAGGACGGCGATCTCCGAGTCCCCCTGGAACAGGCGCCCGCCGGTGAGCAACTCCCACAACACCACGCCCAGCGCGAAGACGTCGGTGCGCACGTCCACGCTCTCGCCCCGGGCCTGCTCGGGGGACATGTACGCGAACTTGCCCTTGAGCACGCCGGGGTTCGTCAGCTTGTTGCCCGCCTTCGCGATGCCGAAGTCGGTGAGCTTCACCGCGCCGTCGTAGGACACGAGCACGTTGTGCGGCGTGACGTCCCGGTGCACCAGGTTCAACAGCTCGCCGTTCACCCGCAGGCGGTGGGCGTAGTGCAGGCCGCGCGCGACCTCCGCGCCGATGTGCGCCACCAGCACGGGCGGCATCGGCGTCATCGCCTCCTTGCTCCGCTTGCGCAGCTCCCACAGCGAGCAGCCGCGCACGTACTCCATCGCCAGGTAGTAGGTGTCCTCGTGCTTGTCGAAGTCGAAGATCTGCACCACGTTGGCGTGGTTGAGCCGCGAGGCCAGCCGCGCCTCCGCGATGAACATCTGCACGAAGTCCGGGTCGCTCGCGAGGAACGCCCGCACGCGCTTGATCACGACCTCCTTCTCGAAGCCCTCCGGCCCGCGCGCGGTGCACAGGAAGATCTCCGCCATGCCCCCTTCGGCGAGCTTGCGGCGCACGACGTACTTGCCGACGTGGGTGCCTGCCTCGAGCGTCACGGAAGGGTCCAAGGCCACGCCTACTCGAACTTGACCGTCACCACGTTGAGGTCGATGGGACGCACCTCGATGCGGCGGCTGACAGTGCGCTTCAGCTCGGGGTTGGTGAACTTGCAGTCATACGAACCCACCCGCAGCTCCACCGGCTGGAACGGCGTCTCCCCCAGCTTGCGGCCGTTGCATGACACCTCCGCCCAGGGCGTCACCACGAAGCTCACCGACGCGGCCCGCTCCACGGCGCGCGCGGCTTCACGCACCTCCGGTGCAGGCACCACCGTGGCCGCCGTGGCGACGGGCGTCTTCACCACCGGCGCGGGAGCCTGGGCGCCAGCGGGCTCCTGGACCTGCTTCACCTCGGGGGCCGCGGCGTCCGGCTCACGGGGAGCGGCCACGCCGGAAGGTCCGACGCCGGGCTCCGGTGTCGTTGGAGCCGGCGGCGCCGACGCGGGCGGCTCCGTGCCGGGCTTTCCGGACGACGGCATCGGCACGAGCTTCAGCGGCCCCACGTCGAGCCGGCCGGACGGCGGGATGACGACCTGCGTGCGCAGCTCGCGGTAGCCTTCCTTGATCAGCACGACCCAGTAGCGGCCGGGCTTCACCGTCGGCAGCGTCAGCGGCGTGCGCTCCGGGAGCACCCGGTCCTCGAAGACGACGCGCGCGCCCGCGGGCTCGGACGCCACGTGCACACCGCTGGCGCCCGGGCCCAGGCTCCACACGAGGGCGACGCCCACCAGGATCGCGACGAGCACGATGGCGCCGTACAGGAGCCCCCGGCGCTTGGGCGACTCCACGGCGGACTGCTCGGTGAGCGTGCCGGTGCGGGCCGGCGGCACCCACGCGCCAGGCATGGGCGCACGCGACGCGGAGCGCGGCGCGGTGGACGCGGTCATCTCCTCGATGGTCGCGTGGGGCGCGGGCACCGGGAGCCGGTGGCCGCGGTGTTCACCGGACGGCGTGGGCCCGCCCGGACGGGGAGCTGGAATCTCGGAGCGCGGCACGGCGCGCAGGTCCTGCGTGGGGCCCTCGTCCACGTCCGCGCGGGAGACAGAGCGCATGTCCAGGGTCGAGTCGTCCTCGTCATCCCGGGTCAGCGTCGCCGTCAGGGAGCGATGATCCAGCGTGGGACCGTCCTCCTCGATCTGGAACGCGCCGGAGAGCTTCCCCTGCGTATCCACCATCGCGAGCGTGGGGCCGTCCTCCTCGATCTGGAACGCGCCGGAGAGCTTCCCCTGCGTGTCCACCATCGCGAGCGTGGGACCGTCCTCCTCGATCTGGAACCCGCCGGAGAGCTTCCGCTGCGTGTCCACCATCGCGAGCGTGGGACCGTCCTCGTCCTGCGTCACCGTCGGGAGGGACGGCTCCTCCAGGCGCACCGGCCGGGTGCTCCGCGAGGGCGGGGACTCCAGCGCCCGCCGCGAGCCCGTCATGCCCCGGGGGGCCTCGGCGCGAGGGTCGGCGTTGCGGACCTCGGAGCGGGGCTCCGGCCGCGCTTCGACGGCGCGGGCCTCCACGCGCGGGTCCGCGTTACGGACTTCCGAGCGAGGCTCCGGCCGGGCATCGACAGCGCGGGAGTCCACTCGCGGATCCGCATTGCGAACCTCGGAGCGGGGCTCCGGGCGGGCGTCGACGGAGCGGGCCTCCGCGTTGCGCGCGTCCACCCGCGCCTCCGCGTTGCGGCCTTCCGGACGGGTATCCGGGCCCCGGACCTCCGAGCGAGCCCCACCCGCCTCCGCGTCCTCGCGGCGCGCCTCCACCTTCCCACTGGGACGGCTCGGCCGGTTCGGACGTAGCGTGGTGGTGGGCTCGTTCTCCGTGCGCCCCGGCGCCGTCGCGGGCCGCATCACCGACCGGCGCGGCGCGGGCGCCGGAGCCACTCCCGCCTCCTCGTCCGTCACCTGCACCTCGCCGGAGCGCGCCTCCTCCGTCAGGCGGTCCGCGTACAACTCCCCCATGTACCCGGCCAGGTCCGCCGCCGTGCCGCACGGCTGCGGCTGCGACGCGAGCCACCCCTCCAGCGCCCGCTGCAGCTCCTGCGCGTGCTGGAAGCGCGCGTCCGGCTCCTTCGCGAGCGCCTTGAGCACGATGACGTCCAGCTCCGCCGGCACCCGGGGCGCCACCTGCGAAGGCGCGGGGACGTTGCACTCCGCCACCGCCGACAGGGTCAGCATGTCGCTGTGGCGCTTGAAGAGGCGCCCCCCGGTCAGCAGCTCATGCAGCACCACGCCCAGCGCGAACACGTCCGAACGGCGGTCCACGCGCTGCCCGGCGGCCTGCTCCGGCGACATGTACGAATACTTGCCCTTGAGCACCCCGGAGCGCGTGACGGTGGCCTGATCCGCCGCCTTCGCGATGCCGAAGTCCACCACCTTCACGCCGCCGTCGAACGTCACCAGGATGTTCTGCGGCGACACGTCCCGGTGGACGATGCCCAGCGGGCGCCCCGCCGCGTCCGTCTTCTTGTGCGCGTAGTCCAGGCCCGCGCACGCCTCCAGCAGGATGCGGCACACCAGGGGCACCGGCAGCGGACGGCCCGCCGTCTCCGAGCGCTTCCAGAGCCGGCGCGCGTCCACGCCATGGATGTACTCCATGGCGATGAAGAAGGTGTCCCCCTCCGCGCCCAGGTCGTAGATCTGCACGACGTTGGGGTGAGCGAGCCGGGCCGCGATCCGCGCCTCGTCCAGGAACATCCGGACGAACTCGTCGTTCTCCGACAGGTGCGGGAGGATCCGCTTCAACACCAGCAGCTTGTCCGGAGCATCCGAACCTGGCCGACGTGCGAGGTAGATCTGCGCCATGCCGCCCGTGGCGAGGCGCTTCAGGAGCTGGTAGCTGCCGTAGGTTTCGATGGACACGGCCGGACGCGAGGAGGCGAACCCCAAGCGTAAGCGGCCGGGCCAGGGGAATCAAACATCGAATCCCCCTGGGCTTTTCCCGGCTCCACCGGGCGTGTGCCTAGCGCCGGGCGGCCCGGACCTCGCGGGTCTCCCGCATCAGGGCCTCCAGTTCGTCCAGGTGCCGCTTGAGCACCGGCATCAGCACCGGGGCCGCGTCTACCCGGTCGAACAGGTCCAGCACCCGGTCCACCTTGCGCTCGATCTCCTGCGCCCTCACGGGGCTGATGCGCCGCAGGAGCATGTCCGCCCCGGCCTCCATCAGGACCCGGGCCACCGCGTTCCGGTCCGCCAGCGGCTCCTGCTTGCGCTGCCCCTCTCCACGGATGACCCGCAGTCCCGGCGCACCGGCGCGCGGAGAGGACTTCAGGGGCTCATCGGGCATCCAGGTGCTCACAGCGCCTCCAGGGCAACAGCGTGCAGACGCTCCGCAGGGTACACACCGAGGGAGCGCCTCCAATTTTCTGGTCATCCGCACAGGCAGATGCAGTGCTGTAGCACCGGGGTCTGACACCCCCGTTCGGGGCCGGATGGCCGGCCCGTCACGGGGTCCACACCCACAGCTTCTTCACCGTTCAGTCGTTGGCGCAGGCGCGGCGGTAGGTGACGGCCACCTTGGAGCCCGGCGGCGGCACCACGCTGAACACCACGCTGTTGGACGCGGCGTCATAGGTCCACCCGCTGGTGGTGGCGGTGCCGTTGACGGTCACCACCACCGTGCCCGCGTCGGGCTCCTCGCTCAGCGGGAAGCGGTCCTGCGCGCTGAACGCCTTGCTGGCCACCTGCCGGAGCAGCGGCGCGTAGTCCGCCGCGCAGACGTTGAGCACCTCGCCGCCCGTCTGCGCCGCCGCGTCCGCGTACCGGGTGCCGGTGCCGCCCGCCGTGGCACAGGACGTCTTGGTGGGCGCGATGGCGAAGAACGTGGCCCGCTGCGGCTGGTTCTCACCCTTGCGCTGCTGCGCCCACTGCACGTACGTGGAGACCGCGTCCGGCGAGTGGTCGTCCTCGTCGCCCACGAACACCACCACCAGCGCCGCGGAGTCGCGCAGGAAGCCCGCGTTGCCGTCGTTGGCCAGCGGCGTGCGCGGATCATCCACGTTGTTCACCAGCGGAGAGGTCAGCGCGCGGCGCATCGCTTCAAAGCCCTGCTCCACCTGGGCGCACTGGCCCACCTGCACGTTCTGCTGGAGCACCTGCGTCACGTTGGCCGTGCCCAGGGTGAGGATGCGCTGGCGGCTGTTGTCCGCCGGGAAGAAGCGGCCGGCCTCGCCACCCAGCGCGCCGCCCGGGCACGCGCCGGACACCGCGGAGATGCCCGTCGTCGTCACCGCCATGTTCACGTCCACCGCCTTGTTGCGCGCGGCGTCCACGAACGCGGGGATGGCGGACACGAGCTTCGGGTGCTCCTCCACCATGGACGCCGTGTTGTCCACGACGAACAGCACGTCCACCTTGCTCACGTCCTGCTGCACGAAGGTGTCCGTCTTGTCCGTCTTCTTCGACGACTCACCGATGAGCGGCACCATCAGCGGGATGGCCAGGTCGCTGGAGTCCACGAAGAGCGGCGACAGGTTCATTCCCGTCACCTGCGCCAGGTAGTCCACGCCCACCGTGAAGGACTCGCCCGGCGCAAGCTGGAACGCGGGCGGCGCCGGGTGGTCCAACAGCTCGAACTCCGTGTCCGTCGTGCCCGGCCCGATGAAGACGTTGGACACCGTGATGGGCGTGGTGCACGCGTTGAGGTAGTTCACCTCGCGCGGCGCCGGGCGGCAGTCCTTGCGGCCCAGGCCGAAGTCCAGGTACCAGGGCGACGCCACCAGGCACGTCTCCTGCGAGTTCGCCATCAGCGGCACCTGCCGCACCGGCGTCACCGGGTTGTACTGCTCCACCTGCAACTCACCGATGAAGCTGCCGCCGGTGAAGGGCGCCTGGAACGCCACCTGGAAGCTGAACCAATCCCCCGGGTAGATGATGCCGCCGAAGAGCTCGCCGCCGGGCATCTTGAACACGCCGCCGCCGTCGTTGGCGACGCGGATGTTCTTCACGGGGCACAGGTCCGTGCCCTTGTTCTCCAGCTTCACGCCCAGCACCGCGCCGCGGCCCGGCGGGAGGGTGCCGAAGTCCACCAGCTCCGGCGTGACGGTCAATTCACAGGGCGCGTGCGCCTTCGCGCTGCCGAAGAAGTCCAGCTGCACGGTGGACGCGGAGAACGCGCTCGTGGTCATCACCAGCGCGCCGGATGCGCTGCCCTCGCGCATGGGCTCGTAGAAGACCTCCAGGTTCAGCTCGCCGTTGGCCGGCAGGGTGAACGGCAGCGTCACCGGCTTGTTGTTGAACTGGAGCTGGGCGCCCGTCGCGTCCGGCGTCCAGTCCAGCGTGTTGATGGTGAGCGGCCCCGCGTTGTCCGTGCCGCAGTTCTTCACGTTCACCACCACGCGCACCTTGGAGCCCAGCGGCTGCTCGCCGAAGTCGTACATCATCGGCGACACGCACAGCTCGGACGCGCCGCCAAAGCCTCGCAGCGGCACGGGCAGCGTGGGATGGCGCTTGCTCACCACGGTGTAGACGGCGCGGTCCGTGGCCGCGCCCATGTGGCCGGGGCTGTAGCGGATTTCAAAGGCCCGCACTTCGCCCGGCTGGAGTACCAGCGGCAGGCCCGTGTTGTTCTGGCTGAAGGACGCGTCCGTGCCATCCAGCATGAGCGACGTCACCGTCACCGGCTCCGTGCTGATGTTGCGCAGGCTGGAGGCCTTGATGGCGTCGCGGTCCACCGGCACCGCGCCAAAGTCCACCACCTCCGGCTCCGCCACCACCGCGCGCTCCAGCGACTCCGCCGTCACCTGCACCGGCACGTCCGCGCACCCGTGGCAGGGCGAGATGGCCAGCGCGACCTGCTTCTTGCCGACCTTCACCGGGTTGAAGGTGAGGGGCAGCTCCACGCGCTCGCCCGGGTTCACCGTCACCGGCGCCGCGATGAATTCATCCTTGTCCGCGCCCACCAGCTTGGGCGTCACCATCACCGGCAGTTCCGTGGGGTTGTCCAGCGTCACGCCCAGCGTCTTGGTGGAGTCCGCCTCGATGCGGCCGAAGTCCAGCGCGCGCGGCGTCACCCGCGCCCACGCGTCCACGCCCGCGCCGTTGAGGGGAATCCGCATCAGCGGCTCGATGCGCGTGTCCGAGCGAATCACCAGCACCGCGGGCAGACCGCCCTGCGCCAGCGGCGCGAAGCGCACCTTCAGCGTGCACTCGCTGCCCGGCACCAGACTGTGCGGGCCTTCGTGGGTGAACTCCGCCTTGTAGGCACCCTCTGGCCCCTCCACCCAGGCCTCGTCCACCGTGATGCGCGCGCGGCCTACGTTGCGCAGCGTCACCGTGGATTCGCGAGCGTCGAAGACCGCCACCCGCGCGAAGTCGACGCCACCTGGCGTCGCCGTCAGCCGGCCGTCCGCGAGCGACGAGCGCTCCCGGTCCGCGCAGCCCGACAGAAGTCCCACCACCACCAAACCCAGCAGGCCCCAGCGCCCCGTCATGGCACCCACCCTTCCCTCCCCGCCTCGCCCAAAAGCCTTGAAGCCGCGAACGCGGCCACACCTTCCGGGTGTGGCCCTCGCGGATCAGGTGGCGAAGCTAGGCACCCACCCCGGGACTGCCAACCGCCTCACCGTGGGAAAAACAGGGGAACTGCCCTCCAGAACGTCCACTGGATGGCACCACCCCCGCCCACCCCGGCGGAAGACTTCAGAATTTCGGAATCCGCAACGTCTTGCTGATCATCGCGCTGCCGCTGACCACGTAGAGCAGCGCCAGCGGGTGCAGTTGGAGCGGGCCCAGGTTCCACACCCCGCCCCACAACGCGTCGCCAATGCGGCCCTGCCAGGTCGCCACCGCCAGCACCATCACCAGCACCAGGCTGGTAGGGATGGGCGTGCCCTCGAAGTACTTCACCTTGCCAGTGCCGTCGGACAGCTCCGCGGACGTGACGTTGAAGCGCGCCAGGCGGCTGATGCCACACGCGACGAAGTAGAGCAGCGCCGCCACGTCCAGGTTGCCGCGCACGCCCACCGCGAACGCCAGCGCCGCGGGCGCCATGCCAAAGGAGATGACGTCCGCCAGCGAGTCCAGGTCCGCGCCCAGCGGCGACTTGCGGAAGCGCCACCGGGCGATGCGGCCGTCCGCCACGTCCATCACCAGCGCCACCGGCATCAGGCAGAACGCCACCCACAACCAGCGTGGGTTGTTGGTGGCCAGCGACTGCATGGCCGCCAGGATGGCCCCGGCGCCGGCGAAGCCATTGCCGAGCGTGACGAAGTCCGCCAGCACGAAGGTGCGAATCATGGAGAAGTGGCGGCGCTGGCGGCGGGCCGCGGGCGGCGACGAGGGCTCGGACGTCATGGCTCACATGTAACACACACCGTCTTTCCGGCTTTCCCAAACCCACGACGCAACGCATCCGTCCGTTTCATCTCCGTGGAAAAGTCAAATCCCAGAAACATTGACCGGCGAATCGCCACCTTCCTAGTCTCCGGGCCGCCATGCCCGAGCACATCCCCGATAATCTTCCTCCTCGCGGAGGGTCCCGTTCTGTCCGGACCCGCCGTCTTTCTTTCTCCCTCATCGCGTCCATGGCGCTGGTTGCCAGCGCCGGATGTGACGACAAGGAGCCGGTCGACCCGACTCCGACTCCGACCACCCCGAAGTACACGGCGAAGATCAAGCGCACGTCGTACGGCATTCCGCACATCACCGCGGACTCCTACGCCAGCCTGGGCTTCGGCCAGGGCTATGCCTTCGCGCAGGACCATGTCTGTACCCTTGCGGATCAGATCCTCAAGGTGCGCGGCGAGCGCGCGCGCTACCTGGGTCAGGGCGCGGGCAACAGGCACGTGGCCAGCGACCTGGCGTACCTGGCCATGGACCTGATGGGGCGCGCGGAAGCGGCCTTCCCCACCCTGTCGCAGGAAGTGCAGGACATGGTCACCGGCTACGTGGCCGGCTACAACAAGTACCTGCAGGACACGCCCCCGGAGGCCCGTCCCACCGAGTGCGCCAACGCGGCATGGGTCAAGCCCATCAGCACCGTGGACCTGCTGGCGTACAACACGGACCTGACGCTGCTGGCGGGCATCAACGCGCTGGCGCTCACCATCCCGAACGCCACGCCCCCCACCGTGGGCGCACAGTCCGTGGACCCGAAGCAGGCCGCGCTGCGCCCGCAGATGCCGTCGCTGGAGGAGCTCCAGCGGCTGAAGCTGGCGGACTTCGGCAGCAACGGCTGGGCCCTGGGCGGTGAGCGCACCGACAACGGCAAGGGCATGGTGATGGCCAACCCGCACTTCCCCTGGGAAGGCGAGCTGCGCCTGTGGGAGAGCCAGCTGACCGTGCCGGGCCAGATGAACGTCTACGGCGTGGGCCTCATGGGCGTGCCGGCGGTGCTCATCGGCTTCAACGAGAACGTGGGCTGGACGCACACGTTCTCCTCCGGCCAGCGCGCGACGATGTACCAGCTGCAGCTCGTGGACGGGAAGCCGACCGTCTACAAGTACGGCAGCGAAGAGCGCCAGATGACCTCCAAGACGTTCACCATCCTGGTGAAGCTGTCGGAAGGCTCCCTGACGAACTACTCGCAGACCGTCTGGTTCAGCCACTACGGCCCGATCATCGCCTTCCCGGACTCGGCCGCGCCGGGCTTCCCCTCCGGCACGCTGGGCTGGAACACCAAGACGGCGCTCACGCTGCGTGACGCCAACATTGAAAACACCAAGTTCCTGGACCAGTTCCACGGCATGAACAAGGCCAAGAGCCTGGCCGAGTTCAAGGCCGTCTACGCCACCGAGCAGGGCCTGCCCTGGGTGAACACCATGTTCGCCGACAAGGACGGCAACGCCTGGTACACGGACGCCACGCCCACGCCCAACCTCTCCAAGGACGCGTACACGAAGTGGCTCACCGAGGCGACCACGGGCTCCAACCCCATCACCGCCGGCATCTTCCAGGGCCTGGGCTTCGTGCTGCTCAACGGCAGCGACCCGGCCAATGAGTGGCAGGTGGAGCCGGGCTCGCGCAGCCCCGGCCTCGTGCCCTTCGCCAAGGTGCCGCAGCTGGAGCGCAAGGACTTCGTCTTCAACGCGAACGACAGCTACTGGCTGGCCAACCCCGCCGCGCCGCTCACCGGCTTCTCCCCGCTGCACGGCCTGGAGAACTTCCCCCAGTCGCCGCGCACGCGCATGAACGCCAAGGTCCTCACGGAGGTCAGCGCCACCGGCGCCTCCGGCGCGGACGGCAAGTTCACCCACGAAGAGCTGAAGACGGCCGTGTTCAGCAACCGCAGCAGCATGGAGGAGCTGGTTCGCGCCTCGCTCGTGGAGCGCTGCGCGGGCAAGACGACGGTGCCCTACAACGGCACCGCCGTGGACATCAGCCAGGCCTGCGCGCTGCTCACCGCCTGGAACGGCCGCTACGACGTGGACCAGAAGGGCGCGTTCATCTTCCGCGAGTTCCTGGGCGCGTACACCTCCGGCAACCTCCAGAACGCGGGCCCGCTGTTCTCCGTTGGCTTCAACCCGGCCGACCCCATCGCCACGCCCAACACCGTGACGCCCGCGCCCGCCACGGGTGACGACCCGGTGCTGGTGAAGCTGGCGCAGGCCGTCTTCACCATCAACCGCTCCACCAACGCGCTGGACAAGACGCTGGGCCAGGTGCAGTTCACCACCCGCTCGGGCACCCCCATCCCCCTGCACGGCGGCATGCACCGCGAGGGCGTCACCAACGTGATGTCCTACGGCGCCGCCCGCACCACGGTGTTCGACTTCGCCCAGCCCCACACGGCCACGTTCAACGCCAACACCCTGCTGGCGAAGGAGGGCTACCCCATCAACAACGGCAGCTCCTTCATCATGGCGCTCCAGTTCACCAACGCGGGCCCCAGCGCCAACGCCGTGCTGACCTACAGCCAGTCTGGCGACCCCAAGTCCCCGCACCACGCGGACCAGACCCAGCTGTACTCCCAGAAGCAGTGGCGCCCCATCCTCTTCACGGACGCGCAGATCAACGGCGACGCGAACATGGTGGAGACCACTGTCTCCGGCGGGTAACCGCTTCCACCTGAAGACCTGAAGTCTCTTGAAGGCCCTGGGAGCCACCGCGCTCCCAGGGCCTTCTTGTTTTCATGGGGAATCGCCGTTGAAACTTGTCACATGGAACGGAATAGACAGACAGGGCGGGCGGCCCCGGCGTCTGGGTTCAACATCCAACAGCTGACATCCAAGGGGGCCTTCGAGGCGAACACACAGTCCGTGACGTCGTCAGGGCTGAGCCGATGTGTCGTCTCAACAATGTCAGCCTCCAGGGCTAGTTTCTTGACCGCGGCTGAAGAGCAGGATGTCCCTCAGGCCCAGGGAGAAAGCCCGGACGCGTACCGACCGGGACGGCCGCTGGGTCCGACACGAAGGAGTCGCGAACGCCATGGCACTTCCGGTCTACAAGACAGACGTCATCGATAAGGTGTTCTTCCTGCGCTGGGATGCTCCACCGACGCCGGAAGAGATTCAGGCGGTGTTCCAGAAGATGCAGGCCGCCTACCAACAGCACCAGCAGCAGCCGTTGGTGCTGGTGACAATCGCGGGAGCGAAGTCCGCGGTCCCCAACAGCGAACAGCGGCGGCACCTGTCCAACATGCTGTCGGACGCGCGGGCGCTGTTCTCCGAAATCCACGTCATCATCGAAGGCAACGAGCTGCAGCACAACCTCCAGCGCGTCATCGTGTCGGGGATGCTCATCGTCACGCGCACGTATGACGACCAGTTCATCCGCGTGCACAAGAACGCGGACGGGGCTGCGGGCTTCATCGCCCGGCGGCTGGGCGTGGATGGAACGCAGCTGGTGAACGAAGCGCGGTCGCGCGGCGTGGTGATGTAGTCCCCGGGGGGATTCGGGGGCCCTTCAGAAGGGCCCCCGGCCCCGGAGAGAGAAGCCTTCGCGCGGGCGACCCTTTCAGCCCCTCGCGCCCTGCCCCACCGGGCGGGCCGGACGGGTGGCGCTGACGGTGCCGCGCACGTAGCGGTGGTCGAAGAGGTCCACGTAGAGGTACTCGGGCCAGGACACCATCGCGCGAGCCCCCAGCATCACGCCTCGCATGATTTCACTCACCATCAGCCCCGCGGCGGTGGTGGCGCCAATCACGCACGTGGGCGCGTGGCCCTTTCCCTGGTAGCAGGCATCCATGTACTCCTGGAGCATGTAGCTGCCCAGGTGCGGGATGATTTTGGGCAGGTCGATGCGTCCGTCCGGGAGGATGAAGAGCTCTTCGTAGAGCGGCGCGTCCGGCTGGAAGACGTGGAGCGCGGCGCCAAAGCCCAGCATCAGCCCGGTCATGATGGGGATGCCCATCTCCCGGCACGTCTGGTGGAGCGACTCCTTGGCGCGGGCCCCCGCGATGTCGATGACCTCCACCACGTAGTCCACCGGCGGCAGACCGCCCAGGCCCTGGAGCACGTGCGCCACGTTGGCGTCGGTGATGCCCTCCTTCGCCTTGTGCACGCGCAGGTCCGGGTGGATGTCCCGGCACATGCGCTCCACCACGTCCACCTTGTGCTGGCCCAGGGTGCTTTCAAAGCAGCCAATCTGCCGGTTGATGTTGTGGCGCTCGTAGACGTCGAAGTCCGCGAGCGTCAGGCAGCCGAAGCCCAGGCGCGTCAGGTCCACCGCGCACTGGCCTCCGGCGCCGCCCACGCCGGCGACGAGCACGTGGGTGCTGGCGAGCTTGTCCATGGTCTGCGGGTGGAGGACGCCCAGGTTGCGCTGGAAACGGGGGTTCACGTTGCTCATGGCAGGGCTCCCTACTTGCGCATGCAGACGTAGAAGTTCTCGCCGTAATAGTCGTCGCCGTCGGCCACCAGCGCCTCGCTGAAGCCCACCTTCTCCAGCAGCTTCACCGCCTGGTCCGTGTCCAGGAAGGTGACCATCTCGTTGGGGTCCGTGGTGAGCTTCTGGGCGCAGGTGCGGTGGTGATTCACCGCGCGCTGGAGGCTCTCCGTCCAGCGTCCCTGGGACTCCCATTCCCGGATGGAGTTCTTCAGCACCAGCTCCAGGTCGGGCCGGGGCCGCTTGTTGCTCGTCATGCACAGCACGCCGCCGGGCTTCAGGTGCGTCCAGGCCTCGCGCAGCACGGCCTCCGGGTCCCTCACGTAGAAGAGGACGTTGTTCATCACCACCGCGTCCGCGGCGCCCTCCACCTCCAGGGGGAAGGTCGTCACGTCCCCGGGCAACAGCGTCCAGCGGGCGCGCACCGCCTCCGGCTCCTTCGCGCGGCGGCGCACCGCCAGGGCCAGCATGGCCTGGTTGTTGTCGAAGCCGACGACGCGCTGCCCACGCCTGACCAGGGGTTCGCTCACGAGCCCCGTGCCACACCCCGCGTCGATGACGTAGGAGCGCTCCCGGGTGTCGCGGAGGATCTTCTCGCGCTGCCGCTGGTAGCACGGCAGTTCGGGGATCATCTGATCGTAGCTGTGCGCGAAGTCGTTCCAGATGTTGTCGACGAAGACGGTCTCGGGCATGGGTCCTCCCCCTCCGAGGGGAGTCAGGGTGAGACCCGCTGTTGTCTCCCGGCCTGGCGCCCCCGGGCGATTGCCCCGCCGTCCTCCCCTAACATCCAGGACTTGCCTGTTTCAAATGTATGTGTTGGATTGAATGAACAAACACACCCTGGGGGGCCGGCGGGGGTGTCCGTTCAGTCCCAGGGGACCCGCTCCATTCGTGGTCCGCATGTCTCAGCATTGAAGTACGCGGAGTCCTGCGTTTATTCACTCGGAGGGTGCTGGGAGCGGCGTCCAGCGGCCTTCACCGGTGAAGCTTGCCCTGCGGGGCAACACCAATGAAATCAACTACTTGGGCCCTGGCGCGGAAGGTGCTCTGGGAAGGCCTGCATCGGGAGGCACCGGGTGTCAGAGCCTGGCGCTTGTCTGCGTGGGGGACCCTCAATGCGATCCGAGGTCGGTATGCGTAGGACGTTGAGCCTGTGGGCGATGGTGGTGTTGTTCGTGGCGCTGCGCGCGAATCCGGGGGACGCGCACGAGGTGACACTTCAGGCGGATCCGTGGACGCGGCCGCTGGTGGCGGCGGGCCTGGTGGCCTCCAACACGAAGCGAGAGGCGCTGGGCGGCGGCCTGGCGCACTACAGCTGGAAGGTGCGGGTGGGCGCGGGGAGGTACGACGCCATCACCGTGCACCGCGTGGTGCGCGAGTCGCGCCCGTGGATTCCGGCCCGCAGCAGCCGGGCGGTGTTCATGGTGCACGGGGACCTGTGGGGCTTCGCGCCCGCGTTCCTCACCAACAGCTGCGTGACGACGATGCCGGAGAACCGCTCCCTGGCGGCGTTCCTGGCGAGCCAGGACGTGGACGTGTGGGGCCTGGACCTGCGCTGGGTCGCGGTGCCGGAGGAGGAGACGGACTTCGAGTTCATGGCGGACTGGAGCATCCAGACGCACGTGAAGGACGTGGGCACGGGCCTGGCGCTGGCGGAGGTGGTGCGGCGGCTGACCGGAAGCGGCGGCGATGACCGGATGTTCCTGCTGGGCTGGAGCCGGGGCGCGACCATCGGGTACGCGTACCTGGACGCGGAGTCGCAGCGTCCGCGCGCCCTGCGCCGGGTGGACGGCTTCGTGCCCATGGACATGGTGCTGCGCTACGGGCCAGACGCGGCCCAGCAGCGCGAGTGGGCGTGCCAGCGGTACCAGGTGCTCCAGACCGCCCGCGACGAGGGCCGCACGGAAGGGGGCCTGCTGGGGCCCGGGGCGGGGCTGCCGGTGAAGCAGATCGGCTGGCTGGCGGACCAGTATCCCAACAGCATCCCTCCCAACCCGGCGGCGGCGCTCGCGGGGCTGACCAACCGGAAGGTCGCCGTCATCGCCGCCGGGCAGACCGGGACCCTCCTGGACCCGCTCCAGCCGATCACGCCGGACTACCACCTGGCGGGCAGCATTCCGGACACCGCCGGCAAGCCCGACAAGACGGCCTTCACGCCGGAGCCCACCCTGTTCGACTACTTCCAGTTGGCGGCTCCCTACCAGAGCCTCAACGAGGTGGTGGAGACGGAGAAGCAGCTCTGCGGCCTGAACGTGCCCTACGACGACCACCTGAAGGACGTGAAGGTGCCGGTGCTGTACGTGGGCGCGGCGGGCGGCGTGGGCCGCTACGGCGAGTACTCCACGCGCCTGCTGGGGAGCACGGACGTCACCCACATCATCGTGCGCAACCGGCCGGAAGCGCAGCGCGCGCTGGACTTCGGCCACGCCGACCTGTTCCTCGCCCGGGACGCGCGCGTGCGCGTGTGGCAGCCCATCCTCCAGTGGATGCGGGCGCACTGACGAAAGCGTGGAGGGCGGAGGGCTACTCCGGCTTCCACAACCCG
The DNA here is from genome assembly GCF_003668935.1 of Corallococcus sp. AB032C. Lineage (NCBI taxonomy): Bacteria > Pseudomonadati > Myxococcota > Myxococcia > Myxococcales > Myxococcaceae > Corallococcus > Corallococcus sp. AB032C. Next base: position 112,218 of record NZ_RAWP01000001.1, read on the forward strand.
TGGCGCCGGGCCCGGCGGCCCAACGTCACGGGGTCCATGCCCAGGGCCACGGCGGCGCGGCGCAGGACGCCGCCGTGGCGCTCCAGGGCCTCGCGGATGAGGTCGCGCTCCACCTGCTGGAGCCGGGCCCTCAGCGAACCATCCCCGGTGGGGTCCGCGCGGGGGAGCGTGGTGTTGAGGAGCGCGGGCGGCAACAGGCGCCGGGTGAGCATCTCCCCGGGCCGGGACAGGAGCACCGCCCGCTCCACCACGTTGCGCAGCTCGCGCACGTTGCCCGGCCAGCCGTAGCCGTGGAGCACCTCGTCCGCGTCCGGGGCCACGCCCGTGGCGGAGCGCTTGAGGGTGCGGTTGAACTGCTCCACGAAGGCGCGGGCCAGCTCCGGGATGTCCTCCGGGCGCTCGCGCAGGGGCGGGATGTCGATGGTGAAGCTGTTGAGCCGGTAGAAGAGGTCCGCGCGGAAGCGGCCGGCGCGCACCTCCTCGCCCAGGTCCCGGTTGCTCGCGGCCACCACGCGCACGTCCACGTGGCGCACCTGGGTGCCGCCCACCGGGCGGATGTCGCCCGTCTCCAGCACGCGCAGCAGCTTCGCCTGGAGGTTGGGCGTGGTGTTCTCAATCTCGTCCAGGAAGATGGTGCCGCCGTTGGCCAGCACGAAGAGGCCCGGGTGGTCCGACACCGCGCCGGTGAAGGCCCCCTTCACGTGGCCGAACAGCTCGCTCTCCAGCAGCGTCTCCGTGAGCGCGCCGCAGTCCTGGACGACGAGCGGCAGGTCCCCCCGTCCGGAGAGGCGGTGGAGGATGCGCGCCAGCACCTCCTTGCCGGTGCCCGTCTCGCCCTGCAGCAGCACCGCCACCCGGTGGGGGGCCACCAGGCGCACCATCTCCATCACCCGCTGCATGGGCGGGCTGCGAAAGCCCAGGTCCTCCCCGTGGCGGCCCACGCCCACCACCGGCGTCTGGGCCAGCGCGCGCTCGCGCATGAGGTTGCGCTCCAATTCCAGCGCCATGCGCCACTGCTCCGTGCGGAAGCCGTGCTCGCGCCCTGCCTGGAGCACCGCCTCGCGCATGGCTTCCGGGTCCGGCCAGGCGCCCGGCGCCCGGTAGATGCGGCCGGAGTTGAAGAGCGCCACCAGCCGCTCCGGGGCCGCCGGGGCGCAGTAGACGATGCGCGAGGCCAGGTCGCTGGGCGGCCCCGCCCCCGTGGGGTCCACCTCCGCGCGCAGCTCCGCCAGGGACTCCACCAGCGCGAGCGCCCGCGACTCGTCCTGGCCGCACACCAACAGCACCGCCATGTCCCCGCGCGTGAGCAGCGCGTGCACGTCCTCCGCGGTGGCGGCGAAGTGCGGCGTGGCCACGCCGTCCAGGGCCTGGCGCACCGCGCGCGTCTCGTCATCCGAGGCGAAGGCGGCCACCACCTGCAGGTGGGACGAGGCCAGGTAGCGCGCCAGCTTCACGCCGTCCGCCGCGTCGAAGGCGCCGAAGCTGATGCCCAGCGCCGCGACGGTGCCCCCGACGCCCGCCGTGTCGTGGCGCCAGCGCACCGTGCCGTGCACCCGCACGTGGGCGCCCGTGTCCGGCAGCGAGAAGGCCATCTCCACCGGCTCGTTCTCGCGCGGGCCCTCGGAGGGGCTGCGCGGCGTGGCGATGAGCCCGATGCCCGTCTCGCTGATGTTCACGGACCAGCAGCCATGCAACGCCGGCTGGGTCACCACCTTCACGTACAGCGGCTTGCGCTCGCTCCGGGGCACCTGCTCGGAGTCGGGGCGCGACATGGGGTGCGTCACTCGACCGGCCTCATGGCCGCCGCGCGGCGGGCTTGCTGGAAAAATACGAACATTGCGGACGGGGTTTCTGCCTGATTCTCCCGTCATCGCAAGTCGGCGGCAAAGGGGATGTCCTCTCAGCACGCCGCAAGTGGACACGGGTCCAAAGCGCCCTGCCCGGAACACGGCGAACCCTCCCCCACACCGCACCACAACCCACGGCGCGAAACGTCCGTGCTCCGGCGGTGCGCATCCCACGCGACGGGCTGTCTCTCTCCTTCCGGGGTGTTGAAGGATTCCAACCGGGCCGTCTGAAATTGATGTCTGTCTTTCAGTTTCGAACCTGCCCAGCGTGCAAGCGGGCTCAGCGTCGCTTGTGTTCGAAATAAAACTTCGGTATTCGGTTTATCACCTTGGAACACGGCAGGCTTTTCCCCCGCTGCCGGATGGAGCACCGAACACCCGTCACGCTGTCTTTCTCCTCCCGTCGACGCGGCCCTGTCGAACAGGTCCGGGAGCACGAGAGGGGATTGTCCCGCCGTAAAGCCAGACATCCCCCAGCCATGCCCCTGTCTCCTGTCGTTGGAGCATGGCTTTTCACTGCCTGTCCTTTCCCCCTGGGCCAATTCCTTGAAGAAAACCCTCCTCCTGGTTGAAACGTTGTTTGTCCTGGGCGCCGTCGGCTGTGGCGCTCCGGATGGTTCCCTTCCGGTTGAAGACCGCCAGCCGTCACTCGAGACGTCCGGCGAGGACCTCACCACCACCGGCTGCACGCAGCTCACCCCCGCCAGCGTGAAGGCCAGCGGCGACGACGGCACCGGCAGCGTCGCGGCGAACACGCTGGATGATCAGCTCACCACCCGCTGGAGCAGCCTGGGCAAGGGCCAGTGGATTGACTTCGACCTGGGCGCCACCAAGGCCGTGAGCGCGGTGTCGGTGGCCTGGCACGAGGGCAACACGCGGGCGAACACCTTCACCGTCTCCGTGTCGCCGGACGGCTACACCTATACGCAGGTGTACAGCGGCAAGAGCAAGGGCAACACGACCGCGGCGGAGACGTACGCCTTCACGTCGGTGAGCGCGCGCCGGGTGCGCGTCACGGTGCAGGGCAACTCCCTCAACGACTGGGCCAGCATCGCGGAGGCGCGCCCGTGCTCCGGCACCACGACGGCGCCGCCCCCCACCACCCCGGGAGGCATCGTGTGGCGGGGCGACTTCGAGTCCGGCAGCCGCAGCCAGTGGGACGGCACGCAGATGATGTCCGCGGACCGGCTCCAGGTCGTCTCATCGCCGGTGCGCGAGGGCGGCTACGCGCTCAAGGCCACGGTGAAGCAGGGCGATGACCCCATCAACTCCAGCGGCAACCGCAACGAAATCTTCAAGCAGACGAAGGAGGCGGTGGGCTCCGAGTACTGGTACCGCTGGAGCACGCGCTTCGCGCCGGACTTCCCCAGCGTGAACACCTGGCAGCTCTTCACCCAGTGGCACCATGACGGGTGCTGCGGCTCGCCGCCGGTGGAGTTCTACGTCTACGGCGAGGAGATGCGGCTGAACATCGGCGGGTCCCCGGGCACCATCGTCTGGCGCACGCCGCTGGTGCGCAACGCGTGGCACGACTTCGTCTTCCACGTGAAGTGGTCCCCCAACGCGAGCGTGGGCTTCGTGGAGCTGTACTACGACGGCCAGTTGGTGCTGCCCAAGCGCAACATCGCGACGCAGTACTCCGGGCAGCTCAACTACCTGAAGATCGGCCTGTACCGGAACGACACCATCGCGCCGGTGGGCGTCGTCTACCACGACGGTTGGGTGATGGGCCGGACGCAGGCGGACGTGCTGGATGCCAACTACAAGTTGAAGTGAGACACCGGCCGCGTGCCCCGGTAGGCGCCGGGGCACGCTCCGGGATAGGCTTTCACGAGTCCATCCCGAGGAGTCGTCTCATGCGTCTGTGCGCCGCGCTGACCGCCCTGTCCCTGCTGGCGTCCTGCACCACGACCTACGCCATTCCCAAGCCGGAGCTCACGCGGCTGGATGGCTTCCGGGACGAGAACGCGGCGCTGATGCGGGAGCTGGGTGACGTGATGCTCAACCGCGTCACGGACCGCAAGCGCACGGTGCGGGACGTGGAGGGCCAGGCGCACCAGTTCACCTCCGACACGCCGCTGGCGCTGGTCTCCGCCCAGGCGGACACGGAGTTCCAGCGCTTCATCGAGGTGGGCGTGGACGGCGACCGCTTCCGGGGCGTGCCCCTGGAGGGCTCCACCTCCAGCGTCTCCGCGCCCCCGGTCGTCGTGTCCCTGGCGGAGGTGGACCACGCCCGGCTGCGCGAGTTCAGCCTGGGCAAGACGCTGCTCCTGACGGGCACCATCGGCGTCGTGTTGATGGGGTCGCTGGTCATGGTGAGCAAGCTCTTCAAGCCCACCACCGGTTCGGAAGGCGACCGCCCTGGTGGCGTCATCGACCTGGGCCCGACGCCCCGGCTGACGTTCTGACGTCCCGCTAGCGCGCGTCCGTGCGCTGGCGCAGCAGCCCTTCCTGGGCCACGGAGGCCACGAGCCGACCGTCGCGGGTGAAGACGTGCCCGCGCGCCAGGCCCCGGGCGTTGCCGGCCCAGGGGCTTTCCATGGTGTAGAGCAGCCAGTCGTTGACCTTCAGGTCGCCGTGGAACCACAGCGCGTGGTCCAGGCTGGCCATCTGGAAGCCCGGCTGGAGGAACGTCTGCGCGTGCGGCTGGAGCGCGGTGCCCAGCAGGTTGAAGTCGCTGGCGTACGCGAGCACGTAGCGGTGCACCTGGGGCTCGTCGGGCATGGCGCCGTCGGCGCGGAACCAGACGTGCTTCACGGGCGGCTCGGCGGTGGGCTCGAAGGGGTCCACGTACGTCACCGGGCGCATCTCAATGGGCTTGGCGGAGAGGAACTTCTCCCGGGCCCGCTCCGACATCCGGCCCGCGTGGCGCCCCAACAGCTCCAGGTCCGTGGGCAGCGACTCCGGCGGCGGCACGTCCGGCATGGTGGCCTGGTGCGTGAAGCCCGGCTCCTCGCCCTGGAAGGACGCCATCAGCGTGAAGATGGGCTGCCCCTTCTGGATGGCCACCACGCGGCGGGTGGTGAAGCTGCCGCCGTCACGCACGCGGTCCACGGTGTAGACGACGGGCAGGCTCGCGTCCCCGGGGCGCAGGAAGTAGCCGTGCAGCGAGTGCACCGCGCGCTTCTCCTCCACCGTCTGGCTGGCGGCGGACACGGACTGCCCCAGCACCTGCCCTCCGAAGAGCTGCCGGAAGCCCAGGTCCTGGCTGGCGCCACGGAACAGGTTCTCCTCGATGGGCTCCAGCTTCAGGAGCCCCAACAGCTCGTCCAGCACCCGGCTCATGTACGTCCTCCCGTTTTGACGCACCCCGTCCATATCCCAGCCCCGGGCCCGTGCGCGCGGACCAATGTAGAGTGCGGCGCCTTTCCGCCCCGGAGGAGCCCGTGGCCTCGCTTTCCCTGCCAGACGCCGTCCGGCGGCACCCGGCGGCCTGGGGCATGGCGGCCACGTTCGCCGCCAGCCTGCTCCTGCGCGGGCTGTACCTGGCGGGTTCGCCGGACCGGGACTGGCCCTTCTCCGTCTTCTTCGCGGGCGACGCGCGCTTCTTCCACACCGCCGCGATGGACCTGGCGAGGGGCCGCGAAGGCCCCATCGCCCTGCCCTACCACCCACCCCTGTTCCCCGCGCTGTTGGGCCTTCTGTACCGGGTGCTGGGCGAGCCCGCGGGCAGCGCACTGCCCTACAAGCTGGCGCTCGCCTGTCTGGGCGCGGCCACGGTGGCCTTCTGCCAGGGCTTCTGGCGGCGTCTGTTGGGGACGCCGTGGAGCCTGGTGGCGGCGGGGCTGTACGCCACGAGCTTCGGGTGGCTGGTGCTGTCCACCACGTACAGCAATGAAACGCTGTCCGCGCTGTGGCTGTGTTTCACCTGTGCGCTGGCATTGCGCATGGGCGGCGCGGTGCCGTCCTGGCCCGCGGTGTTGGGATTGGGCGCGGTGATGGGATGGGGCACCCTCACCCGCGCGGAGCACCTGGGGCTGTGGCCCTTCCTCCTGATGTATGCGTGGACGGCGCGCGAGCGGGGGCCCTGGAAGCCGTGGGCCCTGCGCTGGGGCGCGGCGATGGGCGTATCCCTGCTCCTGCTCGTGCCCTCCGCGCTGCGCAACGTGGACACGATGCGCGAATTGAACGCGCGGGCGCCGCACCTGGAGCCGCTGCCGGAGTGGGTGCCCGTCACGGTGTACGGGCCGCTCAACTTCGCCATGGCCAACCACTCGGGCGCCACCGGGGGCTTCACGCCGGCCCTCATCAATCAGGGCGGCAACAACGGACAGTTGGACCCCTCCCGCCCGGAGCACCGGCGCCTGCTCTTGCACGGCTACGCGGAGGGGCTGCGCTGGATGGTGGCCTCGCCCGGCGACGCGGCCGGGCTGCTCTGGACGAAGCTGGACCTGTGGCTGGACGGCCTGCGCCTGGGCGTTGGCGTGTCGGACGTACCCGGAGGCCTCACCGGCGAGCGCGCCCCGGTGGACGTGTTCGTGCCCGACTCCGCGTGGCTCAAGTGGCCGCTGGCGGCGCTGCTCCTCGCGGGGATGCTGCTCTCGCTCAAGCCCGCGCACGCGCCCTTCCGGCTGCTGTCGCTGGTGGTGCTGCACCGGGTGCTCATCACGCTCGCCTTCTTCGGCTATGCGCGCGGCCTGCTCGTCGTCTTCCCCGCGCTCCTGCCGCTCCTGGTGCTGCCATTGAAGGTCCTGGGCGAGCGCCACGCGGCCATGGCCCGGCGGCTGCCCGCGCTCGCCGGGGCGCTGCTGCTGCTCCTGTGGGTGGAGGCCGCGCTCGTCGCCACGCGCGAGCCGCCCCGCCGCTTCATGGCCAGCGGCACCACCGATGCAGTCAACGGCAAGCTCATCCAGGACGACCGCGTCCGGCTCTGGCCCCAACCCTGAGCAGGCGTCCGGATGGAATACTGCGAGCGGATCAAAACACTCCGAGAGTGAAGAACCGCTTGGTGAACACTTCAACCACTCGAATTCACTCATTTTCTTTTAATTCATAGTTACTCAGGAATAACCGCAATTCATTTTTAAAAAGCGAATGACCTAAGCAGGAGGCGCTCCGCCCCGGAGCCCGCCGGTCCCGTCCGGCGGCATCACCCGAGGAGACGTCATGCGCCCCCTGCGGTCCGCGTTGTGTTGTCTTGCCCTCCTGGTGTCATCCACGACGTACGCATTCCAACCCTCCCAGCCCGAGCAGCAGAGCGCGGCGGCGAAGAAGGCCTTCTTCAAGCCAGACCTGTACCTGCCCATCCAGAACGTGCCGCTGGAGAAGGCGCGGTCGCTGATGCCGCGCGCGGGCGCGGACAAATGGGCGGGGTTCGTCACCCGCTTCGGCGGCAACGTGCAGGTGTACCTGGATCCGCTGTCCGGCATGCCCACGGGCATCCAGGGCAGCTTCCCGCTCATCCCGGGTGACGGCTTCCGCAACAACGTCTCGCTCGAGTCCGTGCGCCAGGGTCTGGGCCGCTCGGTGGGCAGCGTGGACGAGTCCGTGGTGGGAGAGCTCGTCTTCAAGTTCGTCGCGGACCATCAGGACGCGATTGGCGTGGACCTCTTGCAGCTGGGCTCGCCGCGCGTGACGCAGGTGACGGAAACGCTGTGGCAGGTGCACATCCCGCAGGTGGTGAACGGCATCACGGTGCGGCACGGCCGGCTGGCGGCCACCATCAGCCACGGCAACCTCGTCCTCCTGGGCACGGAGGCGTGGGCCAACGTGGGCATCGATACGAAGCCCCGCTTCACCGCGAACCAGGCCATTGCCGCGGGCAGCACGTTCCTGGGCCAGACGCTGTCGCCCACCAGCCTGTGGCAGCAGCCCACGCTGGAGGTGACTCCGTTCGCGCGCACGGGCGCGGCCTTTGGCCAGGGCTACGGCCACGCGCTGGTGTGGAGCTACGGCTTCTCCAACCCCGGTGAGCACGAGCGCTGGAAGGTGACGGTGGACGCCAACTCCGGCGAGGTGCTCGCCGTGGAGGATGACAACCACTACTTCGACGCGCAGGTGAAGGGCGGCGTGTACCCGTCCACCAACATCGGCACCTGCACGTCGAAGGAGACGTGCGGCACCATGCAGCCCAACACGCCCATGCCGTGGGCGAACACGGGCTTCGCGTCGCCCAACAACTTCACGGACGGCGCGGGCATCTACAACTACAGCACCGGCACCCTCAACACGACGCTCGCCGGCAAGTACGTGAGGATCGCCGACAGCTGCGGCGCCATCAACGTGAGCTCCGCCACGGGCAGCCTGGACCTGGGCGGCGTGAACAACGACCACGACTGCACGGTGCCCGCGGGCACGTCCGCGGGCAACACGCCGGCGGCGCGCTCCAGCTTCTACGAGCTGAACAAGATCAAGGAGGTGGCCCGCGGCTGGCTGCCCACCAACACCTGGCTGCAGGGCCAGCTGACGTCCAACGTGAACCTGTCCAGCACGTGCAACGCGTTCTGGAACGGCAGCACCGTGAACTTCTACAAGTCCGGCGGTGGCTGCCGGAACACCGGCGAGATTGGCGCGGTGTTCGACCACGAGTGGGGCCACGGCATGGACAACTTCGACTCCAACGGCTCGCTCTCCAACTCCAGCGAGGGCTACGCGGACATCGCGGGCATCCTGCGCCTGCAGACGTCCTGCGTGGGCTACGGCTTCTTCCAGACGACGAACACGGGCTGCGGCCTCACGCCGGACGGCACGGGCTACAACCAGCAGGAGGCTCAGGTCGCGGGCCAGTCCTGGTGCAACCTGCGCTGCTCGGGCGTGCGCGACGCGGACTGGGCGGCGAGCGCGCCGAACATCCCGGCCACCCCGCAGAACTTCACCTGCCCGATGTGCTCGTCCGGCTCCGGCCCGTGCAGCAAGCAGGTGCACTGCGCCGCGTCCCCCGTGCGCCAGGCGGCGTGGGACCTGGTGGCGCGCGACCTCACGGCGGCGCCCTTCAACTACAACTCCAACGACGCGTTCCTCTTGGGCAACAAGCTCTTCTACCAGGGCTCCGGCAACATCGGCACGTGGCACGCCTGCAACTGCTCCGCGGGCACGTCCGACGGCTGCGGCGCGACGAACGGCTACATGCAGTGGCTGGCCGCGGACGACGACAACGGCAACCTGGCGGACGGCACGCCGCACATGACGGCCATCTACGCCGCGTACAACCGCCACAACATCGCCTGCTCCACGCCCGCGCCCACCAACGGCGGCTGCGCGGCGGGCCCCACGGCGGCTCCCACCACCACGGCCACCCCGGGCGACAGTCAGGTGAGCCTGTCGTGGACCGCTTCCGCGGGCGCCAGCCAGTACTGGGTGATGAAGACGGAGGGCTTCGCGGGCTGTGACTTCGGCAAGGCGCGCGTGGCCACCGTCACCGGCACCAGCTACACGGACCCGGAGGTCGCCAACGGCCGCCAGTACTGCTACTCGGTCGTTCCCGCGAGCAGCAACGCGTGCTTCGGTCAGGCGTCCGCCTGCACCTGCACCACGCCCACCTGCGCGGCGCCCGGCGCGCCCACGCTGTCCACCCCCGCCTCCGGCGCGACCGGTGTCGAGCTGCTCGCGGTGCTGGACTGGGCGGACGTGACGGGCGTGTCCGGCTACGAGGTCCAGGTGGCCACCGACAGCGCCTTCACCAACGTGGTGCGCAGCGCCAACTCGCTGGTGGCCAGCACCTGGACGGTGTCCCCGGGCCTGTCGGCGACCACCGCCTACTACTGGCGCGTGCGGGCGCTCAACTCGTGCGGTGGCACCAGCTCCTGGAGCGCGGCGCGCAGCTTCACCACGCGCGGCTGCGTCACCCTGGCGGCCCCCACCCTGACGGCCCCCGCCAACGCGGCCACGGGCGTCGCCCTGGCGCCGGCGCTGGACTGGTCCGACGTGACGAACGCGTCCGCGTATGACGTGCAGGTGGCCACCGACAGCGCGTTCACCAACGTGGTGCGCAGCGCCACCGGCCTGTCCACCAGCGCGTGGAACGTGACGCCGGGCCTGTCCAACCTCACGGCGTACTACTGGCGCGCGCGGGCCACCGACAGCTGCGGCGCGAGCCCGTACAGCACCGCCTTCAGCTTCACCACCACCAACGTGTGCACGCCCACCGTGGCCACGTACAACTCCACCCTGCGCACCCCGGCCTGCGGATCCGTTTGCGGTTGCGACACCGGCACCACGCTCGTCAACGGGCGCGGCACGATGTCCGGTGGCATCGAGCCCAACCAGCCCAACACCCTGGGCGCCACCTGCACGGACGGAGCCTCCGGCGTCTACCACTCGGATGAGAGCATCGACCGCATCGTGCTCAAGACGGTGGACCAGGGCACCATCACCCCGGGCAAGCAGCTCACCGTGGACGTGACGGTGTGGTGCTACGGCACCACGGACCAGCTGGACCTGTACTACACGACGAACACCACCACGCCCGCGTGGACGGCCGTCACCACCGCCCAGGCCTGCACCGCGGTGGGGCTGAAGACGTTCTCCATCCCCGTCACCGTGGGCAGCACCACCGGCAACCACGCCGTGCGCGCGCAGTTCCGCTTCGGCGGCACCGCCTCCAGCTCGTGCGTCACGGGCAGCTACAACGACCACGACGACCTGGTCTTCAACGTCGCGTCCGCGGTGGCCACCAACCCCACCGCCCCGTCCGCGAAGCAGGTGCGGGGCCGGGCCCTGACGGCGCGCTAGTCAAGACGCGCGAAGCCGTCCTTCAGTGACATGGGGGCTCCCGGTCCACGCCGGGAGCCCCCGTGCCTTTTCACGGCCTACACCACGTGGAAGCGCTTGCTCGCCTCCAGGTCCCTGACCTGAAGGTGGACGTGGTCGAACATGCGGCCGTGGTGCAGTTCCATGGTCTGCCTCCCGTGATTCGCGCGTCGGGTGTCGTTCAACACCGCGCGCTCGCACGACCATCAGAGCTGCAATTCACGCATGTCAAGGCGGCTCCGCCCGGGAAGTCGTGAAAGCGGCAGCGACTTCCACAAAAGCGCGGGCGCGCGGCGGCGGGACGACGCAGCTTCGTGCGATAGTCCGCGCCACTTCGCTGTTCTTGCCTTCAGGAGGGTGCCGCGATGTTCATCGAAATCATCGTCCTGCCCCGTGAAGAGCAGTCCCCGAACCCGCGCGCGGCAAAGGCCTCCAAGGCTCCCCAGCCGCTGGAGAAGCGTGGCCGCGCGGAGCTGGCCCAGGTGTGGCGTGAAGAGGGCAAGGCCTTCCACGGCGCCGTCCTGGAGTTCATCAAGGCCCAGCACCTCCTGGGCGCGGTGAAGTGGATGAGCGAACCGGGCCTGCTGCCCCAGGTGACGCTCGTCGCCTCGGACCGCGTCCTGGAGAAGCTCCAGGCGGAGCCCCGCTTCGCGGCCGGCCGCTCGCTGAGCATGAACCTGCAGACCTGAGAGCCGCCCGTCCCCCGCGGCGTCCCCCTCGCATTTCCCATTTTCCAATCATTTTTCCGTGACACCCGCGTGAGCCCTTCTGCGGCGCGTCCGGGCGTGGCCGGGGTGCGTCACTGTTGGCGGCGAAAGCTGTCTCATCGTGTTTCACGATGCTGGCAGCCTTGACGGCGGTGTCTTGAATTCCACAGGATGCGCCCCCAACCCCCGAGGTCTGGCCAGACGGCCCGGACTTGAACGTGGGCGGTCCTTGTCGTGCCTCCCGTCAGTGCGCCCCTCGCCTGGAATCGGAGCGGAACATGCGTTTGAAGAGAGTGGTCCCCGTGGTCGTGTCGCTGTGTTGCGCCACCGCTTCCGCCGAAGAGCCGCGTGACAAGGAGGTCTTCATCACCATCGGTTCGGACGCGGTGGGCACGGTGCGCTCGTCGTTCCGCGGCGGCGGCGCGCCCACGCTGGTGCGCGAGGCGAACGGGGTGAGCGTGCTCAAGCTCACCGAGTCGCAGCTGGGCGACGTGTCCGCCATCATGCATGACCAGTATCACCGCTGCGCGGGCTACATGGCGCACGACACGCAGGAAGAGGCGCTCGCGCAGCTCACGCCCGCGCAGCCGGTGCAGTCGCTGGTGAGCTACACGCTGGACAACGCGCCGGTGGTCAACTCGCTCTTCTCCGGCCTCCAGGAGGCCAGCCTCAGGAGCACCATCACCCAGCTGTCCAGCTACACGAACCGCTACTACAACAACTCCACGGGCGGCACGCAGGCGGCCGACTGGCTGAAGTCGACGTGGGAGTCCTACGCCAACGGGCGCAGCGACGTGGGCGTGCAGCTGTACACGCACTCCGGCTGGACGCAGCCGTCCGTCATCGCCACCATCACCGGCACCGTCTACCCGGACGAGGTGGTCGTGATTGGCGGCCACCTGGACTCCATCAACATCAACGTGAGCACCTCCAGCCGCCCCACGGCGACGGCGCCGGGCGCGGATGACGACGCCTCCGGTGTCGCCACGCTGTCGGAGGTGTTCCGCGTGGCCATGGCCAAGGGCTACAAGCCGGCGCGCACGGTGAAGTTCATGGCGTACGCGGCGGAGGAGGTGGGCCTCTACGGCTCGCAGGCCATCGCGCAGGCGCACAAGAGCGCGAACGCGAACGTGGTGGGCGTGCTCCAGCTGGACATGACCAACTACCGCGGCTCCACGTGGGACCTGACGCTCGTCACGGACAACACCAACGCGGCGCAGAACACGTTCCTGGGCAACCTCATCGACACGTACACGGGCTACACGCGCACCAACATCACGTGCGGCTACGGGTGCTCGGACCATGCGTCGTGGAATGCGCAGGGCTACCCGGCGTCCCTGCCGTTCGAAGCGCAGATGAACAACGACAACCCCAACATCCACACGGCCAACGACACGCTGGCCAACAGCTCGGATGGAACGAGCGGCAACAACGCCAACAACGCGCTGAAGTTCGCGCGCATCGGCGCCGCGTATCTGGCGGAGCTGGGCAAGGGCACCATCCCGGGCCTGCCCACGGACACCACGCCCCCCACCGTGGCGCTCACCGCCCCGGCGAGCGGCGCGACGGTGAACGGCACCACCAGCATCACCGCGACGGCCAGCGACAACGTGGGCGTCAGCCGGGTGGAGTTCCTGGTGGACGGCGCGGTGAAGGGCACCGTCGTCTCCTCGCCGTACAGCTACGCGTGGGACAGCCGCACGGTGGCCAACGGCAGCCACACGGTGGCGGCCCGGGCGCATGACGGCGCGGGTAACACCACCACCACGACGGCGCGCACGGTCACGGTGTCCAACGTGTCCACGACCGGAACCTTCGACAGCACCTACAAGACGCTGCGTTGCAGCGCGGCGGCGGCCACCTGCGACAGCGGCACGCTCTTCAACGGCCGCGGCACCCGAGGGCCTGAGGTGAACACGCCCAACACGCTGCGCGGCACGTGCAAGGACGCCAGCAGCGGCACCTACAAGAGCGACGAGTCGATGGAGGCCCTCAAGGTGTCCACCGTGGACGGCTCCAACTTCGCCGCGGGCAAGCAGGTGAAGGTGGAGGCCACCGTCTGGGCCTACGCCACCCCCACGTCGGATCGGCTGGACCTGTACTACACGGCCAACGCCACCGCGACGACGCCTGTCTGGACGCTGATTACGTCCGTCACGCCGTCGGGCGCGAACCTGCAGACGATCTCCGCCACGTACACGCTGCCCGCCGGCGCCGACCAGGCCGTGCGCGCGCAGATGCGCTACGGCTCCGGCACCCCGACCAGCGCGTGCGTCTCCGGCGAGTACAACGACCGCGACGACCTGATGTTCACCGTCCAGTAAGCACGGAAGTGACGTGAGCTGACACAGGAGGGGATCCGGGCCGCTTGCCCGGGTCCCCTTCGTGTTTCAGGCCGCCTTGAGCCCTTCGAGCGGCAGCTCCACCACGAAGGTGGAGCCCAGGCCCGGCGCGCTGTCCACGGTGATGCGGCCGCCGTGCGCCTCCACCACCTGCCGCGCAATCCAGAGCCCCAGGCCCAGGCCACCGTAGTTGCGTCCGGGCACCGCGCGCTCGAAGCGCTCGAAGATGCGCGCGCGGTCCGCCTCGCTGATGCCAATGCCCTCGTCGCGCACGGTGAGGCGCGCGGTGCCGTCCTCGGCGGCCACGCGCACCGCGATGGGGCGGCCCTGGCCGTACTTCGCCGCGTTCGTCAGCAGGTGGTTCACCACCTGGTCGATTCGCAGCCGGTCATACCGGCCCACGAGCGGCATGTCCGCGTCCAGCGTCACCGTCACGCCCATCCGCGCCACGTCCTCGCGCAGCCGGGCCACCGCGTTGCCCACCACGGAGGTCAGGTCCACGTCGTTCAGGTCCAACGCGAGCCGGCCGGTGGTGAGCTGCGACACGTCCAGCAGCGTCTCCATCAGCGCGTGCAGCCGCTGCACCTGCCGGCCGGCGGACTCCAGCGGGCTCCTCGCGCGGCCCAGCGCGTCGTCCCCCAGGCTTCGCTCCAACCGCTCCAGGTGCAGGCGGAAGGCGGCCAGCGGCGTCTTCAGCTCGTGGCTCGCCACCGCGAGGAAGTCGTCCCGGGCCTGCACGCTTTCGCGCAGCGACTGGGAGAGCATCTCCTGGCGCAGGGCTTCGCGGCGGCTGCGCGACAGCTCCAGCATGGAGCGCACGCGCGCCACCAGCTCCCGGGCGCTGAAGGGCTTCACCAGGTAGTCGTCCGCGCCCGCCTCCAGCCCCTCCACCGCGGCCTCCTCCCCGGCGCGGGCGGACAGCATCACCACGGGGACAGCGCGCGTGGCCGGCCGCTCGCGCAGGCCGCGCAACAGCCCGAAGCCGCCCAGCCGGGGCATCATCACGTCCGTCAGCACCAGGTCCGGAGGACTCGCGCGCGCGGCGGCCAGCGCTGCCTGTCCGTCCGTCGCCAGCGTCACGTCGAACGACGGCGACAGCACGCGCTCCACGTACTCGCGCATGTCCGCGTTGTCGTCCACCACCAGCACCTTCGCCCGGGGAGCCTCCTCCGCCGGGTACTCCTCGTCCGTCAGGGCCCGCACCGGCTTCAGCGCCCGGAGCACGGGCTCCGCGTCCGACCAGCGCTCGGCCTCCTGGAGATAGGGGCGAGCGCCCAGGGCGGTGGACTCCTGCTGACGCGCGGCCTGGATGCGGTCCGCGGGCAGGTGCGCGTGGCCCCGAGGGATGCGCACGGTGAAGGTGGTGCCCCTCCCCTCTTCGCTCTCCACGGTCACGTCGCCGCCGTGCAGCTCCACCAGTTCATGCACCAGCGCCAGCCCGATGCCGGTGCCTTCGTGCGTGCGGCTTCGCGCGTTGCGCACGCGGTGGAAGCGCTCGAAGAGGTGGGGCAGCTCCTCCGCGGGGATGCCCGTGCCCGTGTCGGTGACGCACAGGAGGAGGGAGGCGCCCCGGGCCTCCTGCCGCACGATGATGCCGCCCTCGAAGGTGAACTTGAGGGCGTTGGAGAGCAGGTTGAAGACAACCTTCTCCCACATCTGCCGGTCCACCCAGACGGGCTCCGGAAGCGCGGCGCAATCCACGCTGAAGGACAGGCCGGTGCGCTCGATGGCGGAGCGGAAGTGGCCCGTGAGGTCCTTGGTGAACACGGCCAGGTCGGTGGGCTCGAAGCTGGAGTCGATGCGGCCCGCCTCCAGCCGGCTGAAGTCCAGCAGCGTGTTCACCAGCCGCAGCAGGCGCCCCGCGTTGCGGTGGACGAGCTCCAGGTCCTTGCGCGCGGTCTCCGTCACCGGCACCTGCGCGAGTACGTCCTCCAGCGGCCCCAGCATCAGCGTGAGCGGCGTGCGGAACTCGTGGGAGATGTTGTGGAAGAAGGCCGTCTTCGCCCTGTCCAGCTCCGCCAACGCCTCCGCCCGCTGGCGCTCCTCCTCGTAGGCCCGCGCGTTGCGCAGCGACGCCGCCACCTGCGCGCTCAACAGCTCGCTGAAGGAGGCGTGGCCTTCATCGAAGGCGCGGTTGGGGGACAGCGCCGTGACGAGCACGCCCAGCGGCGCGGCCGTGCCGGAGCCCGCGAGCGGATGGAAGAGGAACGTGCCCACCGCGTCACCAAACGGTCCGCCCTTCATGGACAGGAGCGCCTCCAGTCCGTCCCGCCGCACCCGCTCCCCTCCGAGCGCGCGCAGGAACGGCGCCGCCATCCGGGAGCCGGCGTCCAACTGCACGGTCTCCGGGCTCAGGGGGCCGCCGCGTTCGATGCCCACGGTCCCGCACAGCGTCAGCGACCTGCCGTCCTCCTCGCGCAGATAGAGGAGCGCGCACGGCACATCCAGGGGGTGGTCCGCCAGGGCGGTCAGCAGGTCGCCGCACGTCTTCACCACGCTGCGCGTGTCCGCGGCCTGGGCGGACAGGTCGCGCAACAGCCGCGTGCGCCGCTCGCTCAGCACCCGGGGCGTCACCTCCGCGCACACCGCGAGCATGCCGCCAATGGCCCCCATGTCGTCGTAGGCGGGCGCGTGGCTCACGTCGAAGTAGGACTCCTCGCGATAGCCGCTGCGGTTGAGGAGCAGTTGGAGCGCGGGCACCCAACTGGCGATGCCCGTCGTCATCGCCTCGCGCACCAGCGGCTCCAGCGAGTCCCACGCCTCCGCGAGCGTGCCCCGGATGTCCGTGCCCAGCGCGGCCGGGTGCTTGTCGCCAATCACCAGCGAATAGGCGTCGTTGTAGAACTGGGTGAGGTGCGGACCCCAGGTGAGGATCATGGGGTAGCGCGACCCGAGCAGCGTCTTCACGAGCATCTTGAGGCTCGTGGGCCAGGAGGCCACGGGCCCCACCGGTGACGCGGCCCAGTCGTGCGTTCGCACCAGCGCGTGCATCTGACTGCCGCCGGTGAAGAGGGCCTCCGGCGTCTGCGGCGGAACATCCTGACTCATCGCGGGCGCTGCTCCTCACATCAGCGAGCCATGTCCCTAGGTCGGCTCCTGGTGGCTTCCCACTGGAAATGTGCCCATCCGTTTGGAGTGGAGCATCTCCCGAGCGCCCGGCTGGCCGCCTGCCGTGAAACAGCGGGCGGGCTGTCCTCCGCCAGGCACCAGTCCCACCTTGGAGGGGATGATGCCATCCCCTCAGGCCGAGTCCCGCGTACTGCGCGAGAAACACCCCACCGAGGGCGCGGAGCGAGGCCGGCTGTCGCCCCGGCGCGAGGCGTTGCTCCAGGCGCGCATCAAGGACCTGTCCCTGCGGCTGGGGGGCACGCCGCTGGAGCGCTACATCGCGCAGCTCCATGCCGAGCTGGAGGCGAAGGGACTCTCCTTCAAGCCCCAGTGCTACCTGTCCGACGAGTGGGGCTGTCCGTCGGGGGTGCCCGTCATCGGCCTGCCCTTCTACCTGGCGGATCCGGACCTGCTGTCCATCGAAGCGGAGCTGGGCGGAAGCGCGGAGACGGAGGCTGAAATCCTGATGTACCTGCGCCACGAGGCGGGCCACGCGTTCAACTACGCGTACCGCCTCTACGACACGGACGAATGGCGCCGCGTCTTCGGCGACTACGGCCGGCCCTACCAGGACGACTACAAGCCCCGGCCCTTCTCGCGCCGGTACGTCTTCCACATCTCCGGCTGGTACGCGCAGAAGCACCCGGACGAGGACTTCGCGGAGACCTTCGCGGTGTGGCTCACGCCGGGCAGCGACTGGGCGAAGCGCTACCAGGGTTGGGGCGCGCTCAAGAAGCTCCAGTACGTAGAGGACATCGCGAAGCGCCTGGGCCGTACGACACCGTCCGTGCAGCTGGCCGAGCCCGACTTCACCACCGAGGAGATGGAGGGCACCGTCCAGGACCACTACCGCCAGCGGGAGCTGGACGAGAAGGTGGACGTGGAGCTGCGCAACGCCTTCGACCACGCGTTGGAAGACATCTTCTGGGGGCCGGGAGAGGCGCCGGTGAGCGCGGCGACGCTGGTGCAGGCGGAGCGGCAGCGCCTCCTGTCCACCGTGGGTCACTACGCGGGGGTGAGCCGGGGCGTGGTGCGCGCGCTCGTGGACCACCTGGCGGAGCGCACCGCCGCGCTGAACCTCACCCTGCATCCGGATGACAGCCGCGAGGCGGCGATGCAGCTGGCGTCGCTCGTCACCGTGCTGGCGATGAACTACCTGCACACCGATCGCTTCTTCGAGGACTGAAGCCATGCCCGTGAAGTCCCTTCGCGTCGCCATCCTCCACTACCAGACCAAGGAGGATCCGCCGGATCCCGTGGTGACGCAGGTGGGCGCGGCGCTGCGCGCGGCCGGCCACGACACCCTGGAGGTGCGCGTGGACGAGAGCGTCTCCGACCTGGTGCAGAAGCTCACGCACACCCGCGCGGACCTGGTGTTCAACCTCTGCGAGACGTTCGCGGAGGACTACCGGCTGGAGGTCAACGTCGCGGCGGTGCTGGAGCTGGCGCGCATGCCCTTCACGGGCGCCGGCACCGCGGGCCTGCTGCTCGCCCAGGACAAGGTGCTCACCAAGCAGCTGCTCCAGTTCCACGATGTGCTCACACCCCGCTTCGCCACCTTCGACGGCACGTCGTTCCAGACGAGCGGCGACTTGTCCTTCCCGCTGGTGGTGAAGCCCGCGCGCTCGGATGCATCCCTGGGCCTGGGCGTCGAGAAGGACATGGAGGGGCTGGCGAGACGGGTGAAGAACATCCGTCAGGAGTACGACGACGAGGCGCTGGCGGAGGAGTACATCGAAGGCCGCGAGCTGTACGTAGGCGTGGTGGGGGACGCGGCGAAGCCGGAGGTGCTGCCGGTGGTGGAGCTGGACTTCGGCTCCCGGTGGAACCGCAAGCGGATGAAGATCGCCAACCGCGAGGTGAAGTTCGGCCCGGAGACGCCGGGCAGTCCGCGTCTGGTGCTGCCCAAGGACTTGTCGGATGAATTGAAGGGCCGCATGGAGCGCGCGGCCGTCACGGCGTTCCGCGCGCTCAAGCTGCGCGACTACGCGCGCATCGACTTCCGCGTGTCCAGCCGCACCAACGAACCCTACCTCCTGGAGGTGAACCCCAACCCCTACCTGGAGACCCAGTGCGAGGTGGCCATGGGGGCGAAGGAGCGCGGCATGGGCTACGAGGCGCTCGTGCAGCGAATCGTGGACACCGCGGCCCGGCGCCACGGCCTGGGCGTGGGGTCCAAGGCCACGGCGGGTGTGCCCTCTCGGGAACCGGCCCACGCCCCGCACTGAGCCCGGTCCAACGTCCGGCGCGCGAGTGACGCCCCCACGGCATCCCGCCCGGATTCCGGTGGCCCGGCCGTGGGCGTTGCTCTATGGGGGACGGGTGCTCCACCGTCAGTTCCTGGACCATGCGAAGGCCGTGGCCCGCTTCGCGCCCGTGCGGCCCGCGGTGAAGGCGGGCCTCCGGGCCGCGCTCGCGTTCTTCGTCCCCACCGTCGTGGGCACCGCGCTGCATCTGCCCGCCACCCTGTGGCTGGCGATCGGCGGCTTCAACACGTCCTTCGTGGACAAGGGCGGCTCCTACCACGCCCGCTTCCGCGCCATGGGCGGCACGGCGCTGGCGGCGGCGGTGTCCGCGGTGCTGGGCGGCCTGGCGGGAATGCACCCCGCCCTGGCCATTCCCGCGACCCTGCTGTGGGTGACGGCGTGCAGCTTCGCGGGCGTGTACGGAGCGGCGTCGAACATCACCGGCAACATCGCCGCCACCACCTTCGTCATCGCGCTGGGGCTGCCCGCGGACAGCGTCGTGCACGCGCTGGAGTCCGGCCTGGCGGTGCTGGGCGGCTCCGCGTGGGCCATGGTGCTGTCGCTGGTGCTCTGGCCCATCCGCCCCTACCGGCCCGCGCGCAAGGCGGTGGCGGCGTGCTTCGACGCGGTGGCGGACTACGCGGAGGGGCTGTCGCGCACGGTCCAGGGCGCGCGCGAGGACGCCTGGCAGGCGCTCATCCAGGAGCAGCACGGGCGCATCCGCGAGCTGCTGGAGCTGGCGCGCACCACGCTCGCGGCCACGCGTCAGGGCCGGGTCGAGCGCGGCCGGGGTGAGCGGCTGCTGGTGCTGCTGGAGGCCGTGGACGCGATGTTCATGGGGCTCATCGCCCTGGGCGAGCAGTTGGAGAGCCTGGGCCCACCGGTGAGCGGCCCCGTGGGAGACCCGCGCGCGGCGGTGGCCGTGGCGCTGCTGGACTGCGCGAACACGGCCAGGGACCTGGTGCTGCTGGTGGAGCAGGAGGGCCGCAACCGCAGGCCCCAGCCGGAGTGGGACGGGCGTGCGCTGCGCGACGCGCTCGGAGACCTGGACGCGCGCGGACTCGTCACGCGACTGGAGCGCGCGCGGCTGTCGGACATCGCGCGGTTGCTCACGGAGATGCGCGAGCGCGCGGACGTGGCGCTGGACACCGCGTGCCGGTTGGCCGGCCCCCTCACTGAAGCCCCGCCTCCCGCGCGCGAGCTGGCCGAGGAGTCGCACGCGTCCCTGTTGGATCCGGTGCGTGCGCACCTCACGCTGGATTCAGAGGTGCTGCGGCACGCGCTGCGCGCGGGGCTGACCACCACGGCGGCGGTGTACGTGGCCAGCGTGTTCCGGCCGAACCACGGCTACTGGGTGACCATCACCGTCCTCACCATCATGCAGCCGTACACCGGCCCCACCTACCTCAAGGCGCTCCAGCGTGTGCTGGGGACGGTGGTGGGAGGCCTGCTGGCCATCGCCGTGTCGTCCTGGCTGCAGAATCCGCACGCGATGATGGGCCTGTTGTTCTGCACCGCGGCCCTGTGCGTGAGCCTCATCCCGCTCAACTACGGGCTGTACACCATCTTCGCCACGCTCACCTTCGTCCTGCTGGCGGAGCTGGGCAGCGGAGACTGGACGCTGGCGCCGGTGCGCATCGTCAACACGCTCATCGGCGGCGCGCTGGCGCTCGCGGGCACCTTCTTCCTGTGGCAGCGCTCGGAGAACCAGCGCTTCCCGGCGCAGATGGCGGACGCGCTGCGCGCGGACCGCGAGTTCTTCAACGTGCTGGCCCGCGCGTGGCAGCGGAACGGGCCACCGGAAGCAGCGGCGCTGGCGGAGGCGCGCCGCAAGCTGGGGCTTGCCACCATCAACGCGGAGACGTCCTTCCAGCGCCTGCTCACCGAACCGCGCTGGCGCACGGAGGCGGTGGAGCCGCTGATGACGCTGCTCGCCTTCACCCGCCGGTTCGCCGCTGTCTGCACCCTGCTCGCGTCGCGGCGCTCCGTGCCCTCCACCCCGGCGGTGCAGGAGGCCCTGTCACGCTTCGCGCGCGCCATGGACGCGAGCATGGAGGACCTGGCGGACTCGGTGCACCATGGCCGCCGTCCCAAGACCCTGCCCGCCTTCGACGCGCTCATCGGCTGGAACGTCCCCACCCCGGACGCCCCCGGCGCCGCGATGAGCGCCGAGGCTCCCCTGCTCCAGTCCCAATTGGAGCGACTGGCGCGCCAGCTCACGGTGCTCCACACCGCCGCCGTCCGCCGCCTGGAGGCCCTCCCTCAGCCATCCACGATTAACAAGCATTAGCGGAACAGCCTGAATAGACTGCGGACTCCCTCTTGGTGTCTGGAGTCCCCCATGTCCCCCTGGTTGTCCCGTGTCCCCCTGCAGGGCCTGCTGCTGGCCGCCTCCACCCTCCTGCCGCCCGCCGCGAGCGCGGCGAACGAGACCGTGCGGGTGTGGCTGACGACGACGTCCGGCAGCACGCTGTCGAAGAAGCTCAACGCCGAGGCGAACAAGGCGTTCGGTCCGGAGACGGGCAGCGCGACGGCCATCGACGTGAACGAAGGAGTGACCTACCAGACGCTCGACGGGTTCGGCGGCGCGCTGACGGATTCGTCCGCATGGCTCATCTTCAACTCGCCCCAGCGCACGGCCATCATGAACGACCTGTTCAGCGTGACCGCGGGCGCGGGACAGAGCGCCATCCGTCTGCCCATGGGCGCGTCCGACTTCGCGCGCAACAACTACACCTACGACGACACCTGCTGCGACCTGAACGACTTCTCCGTGGGCCACGACACGGCGTACATCCTGCCGCTCTTGAAGCAGGCGCGCGCCATCAACCCGGAGGTGAAAATCTTCGCGCTGCCGTGGAGCGCGCCCGCGTGGATGAAGTTCAACAACTCGCTCACCGGCGGCGGCTACCTGCGCAATGACTTGTACGGCACCTACGCGAACTACTTCGTGCGCTTCGTGCAGGCCTACCAGACGAACGGCGTGCCCATCCACGCGCTGAGCCTCCAGAACGAGCCGCACAACGCCAACGGCGGCTACGCGACCATGCAGATGGAGTCCAACGACCAGTCCATCTTCGCCGCGCAGCACCTGCGCCCCGCGCTCAACGCCGCGGGCTTCAACGGCGTGAAGGTGCTGGCGTGGGACCACAACTGGCACGACGGCACGGGCCCCGCGGGCTACCCGCATGAGGTGATGGCCTACAACGGCGGCCAGGCGCAGAGCGCCGTCGCGGGCGTGGCCTACCATTGCTACGAGAGCCCCGAGGGCAGCTACAGCGTCCAGTCCGCCTTCCACGACGCGTACCCCGCCAAGGAGGTGCACTTCACCGAGTGCACCGGCGGCTTCTGGGCCACCAACGCGGCGGCGAACCTGGAGTGGGCGTTGCAGAACAACCTCTTCGGGCCGCTGCGCCACTGGTCGCGCACGTCCTTCTACTGGAACCTGGCGTTGGATCCGAACCACGGGCCGCGAGTGGGCGGCTGCGCGGACTGCCGGGGCATGTTCACCGTGGACAACGCCGCGGGCACGTACACGCGCAACGAGGAGTACTACGCGTGGGCGCACCTGGCGAAGGTGGTGCGGCCGGGCGCGGTGCGCGTGGGCGCCACGTCGCTGGGCAACAACAACATCGAGACGCTCGCCTTCCGCAACCCGGACGGCTCGCGCGCGCTCATCGCGCTGAACTCGAATGACGGCGCCACGCTGTCCTTCAAGGTCCGCTGGAACGGCCAGTCCTTCGAATACACGCTGCCGCCGCGCTCGGTGGCGTCCTTCCAGTGGGGAGGCACGTCCGGTCCGCAGGGGCCGTGGTACCGGCTGGTCAACAAGGCCACCAACAAGTGCGTGGACATCGTGGGCCCGTCCGCGGCGGACGGCACCGGACTGCACCAGTGGACGTGCCATACGGGCGCGAGCCAGCAGTGGTCCCTGGTGGCCACGGACAGCGGCTATTCGCGGCTGGTGTCGCGCTACAGCGGCAAGGCGGTGGACGTGGCGGACGCGGGCCAGGCGGACGGCGCGCGCGTGCAGCAGTGGTCCTGGGCGGGCGGCGCCAACCAGCAGTTCAAGCCGGTGGCCACCACCGGCGGCTACTCCCGCTTCGAGGCCCGCCACAGCGGCAAGGTGCTGGACGTGAGCAACTGCTGGAGCAGCGGCGACGGGGCCACCGTCCAGCAGTGGGCCTGGTCCAACAACGACTGCCAGCAGTTCCGCCTGGAAGCCATGCCCTGATCAGGGCACCGTCGCCAGGAAGCCATCGAGCAGGGTGTTCATCTGCTCGGAGGCGTCCAGCTGCACCCAGTGCCCCGTGCCCGTCACGAGCTTCGAGGGAAGGCTCGGGACGAGCACGTGGTACGCGCCGGGGGTCTGGTTGAGCGGCGTGATGACGGACAGGGCCGGTCCCGGGTGGCGCTTCAGCGCGGTGACGGGATCGAACTTGAGCAGCGAGCCCAGGGCCGCCTTCACCGCCGCGCGCTGTGTGCGCCGCAGCTGCCCCAGCACCTGCTCGCGCACCTGGGGCGTGGACGGCTCCAGCAGCGTGCCCCAGTACTGCTCGATTCCGGGCTGGAAATCCGGCCCCGCGTCGCGTCCGGCATCCTGCGCCCGGCGGCCCGCCTGGGAAGAGGCTGACGGCTCCAGCGCCGGATCCGTCCGGCGGACAACACCCGGCGAAACGCCCGCGCGCTCCCCCCAATCTTTTTCGCTGCCGGTGGTTCCATTCGCCGCTCGCGCCCCCACTGTTCCCGCGGCACCGCCCGTGAATTCCTCCGACGCCAAGAACGCCCAGGCTGGCCGCACCGCCGTCACGGTCCTCAACGTCAATGACGACCCGGCGACGCTGTACCTGCTGAGCCTCACGCTGAAGCAGGGCGGCTACCAGGTGCTCGAGGCCACGGGAGGGCGCGAGGCGCTCCGGCTCGCCCAGGGGCGGCCCGACCTGGTGCTGCTGGACGTACACATGCCGGACATCGACGGCTACGAGGTGTGCCGCCGCCTGCGCGCGGACGAGGCCACGCACGACCTGCTCATCGCCCACCTGTCGTCCGTGTCCGTCCAGCGCGAGGACCGCGTGCGGGGCCTGGCCCAGGGCGCGGACGCGTACTGGACACGGCCCCTGGCGGAGGACGAGCTGCTCGCGAACATCGAGGCGCTGCTGCGCCTGCAGATCCGCGCCCGGGACGCCGTGCGCGCGCGCGACCGGTTCCTCAGCATCGCCGCGCATGAGCTGAAGACGCCCCTCACCGTGCTGCGACTCAACCTGGAGCGCGCGGTGGAGATGGTGGTGAACGACGCGGACGCGGGCGCCGCCATGGAGAAGCGCCTCACTCCCGCGGTGCGCCAGCTCACGCGGCTTCAGCACCTGGTGGACAACCTGCTGGACGTGTCCCTCCTGTCCACGCAAGGCGTGGCGCTCCAGGTGGACACGGTGGACTTCTCCCAGCTGGTGCGCGAGCAGGTGGAGCACTTCCAGGCGCCGGCTCGCAGCGCGAACGTGGCCCTGACCGCGGAACTGCCGGACGCGCCTGTCCTCCTCTTCGGCGACCCGCGCATGCTGGAGCAGGCCGTGGGCCACCTCTTGTCCAACGCCATCAAGTTCGGCGAGGACCGGCCCGCGAAGGCGCGCCTGTCCACGCACGAGGGCCACGCGGTGCTCGCCGTGGAGGACCAGGGCGTGGGCATCGCGCCCGAGGACCACGCTCGCGTCTTCCGCCGCTTCGAGCGCGTGCCCTCCGGCGGTCGCTTCGACGGGCTGGGCCTGGGGCTCTACCTGGCCCAGGAGATCGCCGCCGCGCACGACGGCACGCTGAGCGTGAAGAGCGCCCCGGGCCAGGGCGCGTGTTTCGAGTTGAGGCTGCCCCTGCATCGCACCCAGCGGTACTGACGCATCCACAGGGAGAACGATTCGTGTCGATCACCGAAGACGCTGACGGCGGCACCCCGTCCAGCGAAGGCAAGAGTCCGACGAAGCGCCTCGTCACCAATGTGCCCCGGCTGGACTTCATCACCAAGGGCGGCCTCATCCAGGGCTCGTCCTACGCCATCATCGGTCCACCCGGCTCCGGCAAGACGGTGCTGGCCAACCAGATCGCGTTCCAGCACGTGAAGAACGGCGGCAAGGCGCTCTACGTGACGCTGCTGTCGGAGTCGCACGGGCGCATGCTGGAGAACCTGTCGCAGATGACGTTCTTCGACCCCGACGTCATCCCGGACCGGCTCCAGTACCTCAGCGGCTACCGCGACCTGGAGCGCGACGGGCTCAAGGGCCTGCTGGAGCTCTTGCGCAAGAACGCCCAGGCGCACGGCACCACGCTGCTCATCATCGACGGCATGGACGCGGCGAAGGAGTTCGCCCCCTCGGACCAGAGCTTCAAGCGCTTCCTCCAGGACCTGCAGACCTTCTGCAGCATCCTGGGCTGCACCACGCTGATGCTCGCCCCGCACCATGAAGGGGAGATCCACCCGGAGAACACCGCGGTGGACGGCATCTTCGAACTGTCGCTGTGGCTGCACGGGCCGCGCGCGGTGCGTGAGCTCATCGCCATCAAGTTCCGCGGCGGGCCATCCCTGCTGGGCCGCCACGAGGTGGAGATCAGCAACCAGGGCATCCTCATCCACCCGCGCACGGAGGTGCAGTTCGCGCACCCCGCAGCGGAGGGGCGCGAGGACCGCATCCGCATGCCCTTCGGCATCCCCCGCCTGGACGAAGCGCTCCGGGGCGGCGTGCTGTCCGGCTCCACCACGCTGCTGTTGGGCGCGCCCGGCACGGGCAAGACGCTCCTGGGGCTGCACTTCCTCCTCGAGGGCGCGCGCGCGGGCCAGCCGGGCGTCTACTTCGGCTTCTTCGAGACGCCGCCCCGCCTCATCGAGAAGGCCGAGGGCACCGGCATGGGGGACCTCAAGAAGTACGTGGACGAGGGCCTCATTGAAATCCAGTGGCAGCCGCCGCTGGAGCACAACATGGACTCGCTGGCGGAGCGGCTGCTGGAGCGCATCGAGGAGCGCAAGGTGGACCGGCTGCGCCTGTTCATCGACGGCGTGGCAGGCTTCCGCTCCGCGGCGGTGTACCCGGACCGCCTGGGGCGCTTCTTCTCCGCGCTCACGCACCAGCTGCGGATGATGGACGTCACCACGCTGTACTCGGATGAGACGCCCCTGTTCAGCCCCGGCGTGGAAATGCCCCAGCCGGAGGCCGCGTCCACCGTGGAGAACGTCATCCTGGTGCGCTACGTGGAGCTGCGCTCGCAGCTCTACCGGCTGCTCTCCATCATGAAGATGCGGGAGAGCGCCTACGACAGCGGCATCCGCGAGTTCTCCATCAGCGAACAGGGCATCGAGGTCGCGGGCACCTTCGAGAGCGCGGAGAGCATCCTCACCGGCCACGCTCGCCTGACTGGCGGCGAGAGCTCCCGCTCCGACCGCGTGAAGGCCCCCCTGGGCCCGAAGAAGAAGCAGCAGGCCCGCAAGGCGCCCGCGAAGAAGAAGCCGGCCTCGAAGAAGGCTCCGGCGGGCACGTCCCGGCGGAGGCGTTCATGAAGACCGTGCTCGTCGTGGACGACGAACAGGACATCGCCGAAGCCATCCAGGCCATCCTGGAGGAGGAACAGCTGCGCGTCGTCGTCTGCGGCAACGGCCGCGAGGCGCTGGCCAAACTCAAGGAGGAGAAGCCCGACCTGGCCATCATCGACGTGATGATGCCGGTGATGAACGGCTACGAGACCATCGACGCCATCCGCAAGGACGCAAGCCACCACTTCCCCATCCTCGTCATGAGCGCCATCCAGCCGCCCAAGGCCAAGATGGAGGAGCAGCAGTGGGCCGGCTTCCTCAAGAAGCCGTTCTCCCTGCGAGACCTGGTGGACACCGTGAAGCGGCTGACGTCGTAGGTGTCACTCTCACGATTTCAGCTCAAAGCACCCGCGGCGGGCAGGCAGCCGTCGCGGGTGCTTCCGGTTGAAATCGAAAAATCGCGCGCGCACAGTGGGTCCACCTGACGCGACGCATCCATGCCCACTGAAGTCGATCCGACACCCTCCCGAGAGCCGGGCCTGTTCCGCCTCACCTGGCCCATCTTCTTCGAAATCTTCCTCTTCATGCTGATGGGCACGGCGGACACGCTGATGCTCAGCGGTGTGTCGGACGCCGCCGTGTCCGCGGTGGGCGTCGTCAATCAGTACGTCTTCATCTGCATCCTGGTGATGGAGGTGGTGAGCCACGGCGCGTCCATCGTCGTGTCGCAGTATCTCGGTGCGAAGCGAAACGTGGAGGCAGCGCGCATCGCGGCGCAGGCCATCACGATGAACTTCCTGCTGGGCCTGGCGGTGAGCGGCGGGCTGCTGTTGTCCGCGGACGCCATCCTGGGGCGGATGAACCTGGAGCCCCAGACGCAGGCGTACGCGAGCACCTACTGGCACATCGCGGGCGGCTTCCTCTTCCTCCAGGCGCTCATCAACGTCTTCTCCAGCCTCATCCGCACGTACGGCTTCACGCGGCAGTCCATGTACGTGGCCATGGGCATGAACGTGGTGCACGTGGTGGGCAACTGGGTGCTCATCTTCGGGCACTTCGGAATGCCGGCGCACGGCGTGGCGGGCGCGGCCATGTCCACCGTCTTCAGCCGCGCGATGGCGGTGGGCGTCTTCGCGTGGATGCTCTGGCGGGTGATGGACGTGAAGATGCAGCCCACGAACTTCGTGGCGCTGACGCGCGAGTACGTGCGGAAGATTCTCCGCGTGGGCGTGCCGTCCGCGGTGGAGCAGATGACGTACCACGCGTGCCAGACGGTGTTCCTGTACTACGTGACGTACCTGGGCCCGGTGGCGCTGGCGTCGCGGCAGTACGCCAACGCCATGTCCCAGTACGTGTTCCTGTGCAGCCTGGCCATCGGCATGGGCACGTCCATCATCGTGGGCCGGCTGGTGGGCGCGAGGCGCTCGCAGGACGCGTACGCGCGCGTGCTCAAGAGCCTCAAGTGGAGCATCGGCATCACGGTGGCGGTGGACGTGACGGCCATCCTCTTCCGCGAGCCGCTCATCCGCCTCTTCACGCATGACGGCGACATCCTGCGGCTCACGTCACAGGTGCTCGTCCTGAGCCTGCTGTTGGAGACGGGCCGCTCGTTCAACCTGGTGCTGGTGAACGCGCTGCGCGCCGCGGGCGACGCCACCTTCCCGGTCATCATGGCGATGATCTCCATGGTCTGTATGAGCCTGCCCCTGGGCTACTACCTGGTGTTCCACCTGCAGCTGGGGCTCGCGGGCGTGTGGCTCGCGGTGGCCGCGGACGAGTGGACGCGAGGACTGGCCATGTGGCTGCGCTGGCGAAGCCGCGCGTGGGAGCGCCAGTCGCTGGTGTCCCCGGCGGAGGCGCCGGTGGTGATGGCGCACTGAGGAGGGCTTGAACGCGCGCCCGCCCTGCACGCCTGCACGGGGCGGCCGGGCATGTCCTTTCTCCAGCCTCTTCCCCTGGACGCGGCGCATCCCACTATTGGTGGGCCGCGTTACGGGCCAACCCAGGAGAAGCCCATGCTCGCAGTCGTCTACAAGGCCAACAGCCAGGTGAAGGTGGAGGAGGTGGAGGATCCGAAGATGGAGTCCCCCACCGACTGCATCATCCGCGTCACCTCCGCCGGCATCTGCGGAAGCGATCTGCACATGTACGAAGGCCGCACCGCGTCCAAGGCCGGACAGGTGTTCGGCCACGAGAACATGGGCGTCGTGGAGCAGGTGGGCCCTGGCGTGACGAGCATCAAGAAGGGCGACCGCGTGGTGCTGCCCTTCAACATCGCCTGCGGCACCTGCTTCGACTGCGTGCGCGGCCGCACCGAGGCGTGCCTCGTCGCCAATCCGGAAGCGCCTCACGCGGGCTACGGCTACGCGGGCATGGGCCCGTACCGCGGCGGACAGGCGGAGCTGCTCCGGGTGCCCTGGGCCGACTACAACTGCCTGAAGATCCCCGGGAAGCCGGGCGATGACCTGGAGGACGACTTCCTGCTGCTGTCGGACGTGTTCCCGACCGCGTACCACGGCACCGAGCTGGCGAACGTGCGGCCGGGCGCCACCGTGGCCGTCTTCGGCGCGGGGCCTGTGGGCCTGCTCGCCGGCTACTGCGCGCTCTTGCGCGGCGCCTCGGAGGTCTACGTGGTGGACAGCGTCCCGGAGCGCCTGGCCAAGGTGAAGGAGATGGGCGCCATCCCCATCGACTTCACGAAGGGCGACCCAGTGAAGCAGATCATGGACCTGCGCCGCGGCAACCCGCTCATCATGGGCGCGCTGCGCTCAGGTGAGGAGAAGGCCATGGGCGTGATGTGCGGCATCGACGCCGTGGGCTACCAGTCGCGCGACATCAAGGGCGCGGACGCGCACGGCGGCCGGGAGAAGCCCACCCAGGTGCTGGAGCAGTTGGTGGAGCTGGTGAACCCCACGGGCTCCATTGGCGTCGTGGGCGTCTACATCGCCCCGGACCCCGGCGCGAAGGATGAGAACGCCAAGCAGGGCATCTACCCGCTGCCCTGGGCCAAGGTGTTCGACAAGGGCATCACCGTGGGCACCGGCCAGACGCCGGTGAAGCGCTACAACTACTTCCTGCGCGACCTCATCATCGCGGGCCGCGCCAGGCCGAGCATGATCGTCAGCCACCGCCTGCCGCTCCAGGACGCGCCGGACGCGTACAAGAAGTTCGACGCACGCAAGGACGGCTACACCAAGGTCATCCTCAAGCCCCAGCTTGGCCCCAAGGCTCGCGCTTAGGGGTCCCCTGTCCCCAGGTCCAAGGCCCGGGGTGCACACACCCCGGGCCCGGCGGTATATGATCTGATGGTGGTTGCCCTGGACAAACCCTCGACCGTGCTGGTGGTCGAAAGCTACGACGACCTGCGCGAGGCCCTGGTGGCCCTCCTCGTGTTGGAGGGCTACACGGTGCTGTCCGTGGCCACGGCCACGCAGGCGTTCGAGGTGTTGTCCCAGCACCCGGACATGCCCTCGCTGGTGCTGCTCAGCCTGATGCTGCGCAACCCGGAGGACCAGCGCTTCCTCGTCCGGCTGCGGAACCTGGACCTGACGTCGCGGCTGCCGGTGCTGGCGCTCACCGCGGATCCGGACCTCCAGGCGGCCCCGTCCGGGACGGTGGGCCTCTTGGGCAAGCCGGTGCGCACGGAGGTGCTTCTGGCCGCCGTGGACCGCTACCGGACCCGGCACTGAAGGCCCTCGTCAGGGGCGGATGTAGGCAGGAAAAGGCCGCAACTGCGGGCGGCAAGGGTCGATAATCCATCAACGTCCACCGTCTCGGTGGTTCGAGGGGGAGACCCGACATGTCCAGAATCGGTGAGTCGATTGGCGGCGCCATCGCGGCGCGAGTGCAGCAGGCGCTGACCCCGCAGGTCCGCCCCACCCCGCCGCCTCCGGCCGCTCCGGTCGCGTCGCGTCCCTCCGACACCTTCGAGTCCGCCCCCGCCACCCGTCGGGGAGGCCCCGCGCTGGGAGCTCCCACGCCCACGGCCACGCCCACCCAGGTGGGGACGTCCGGCACGGCGGTGCAGACGAACGGGAACACGGTGGCGGACTACCAGGTGGGTCCTCCCCGGCGTCCGGACATCCACCACGACAACGGCTTCCTGCAGAACCCCAACGACCCCAACGACCCGAACCCCATCCCCACGGAGAGCCCGGGGCTGAGTGACTACGCGGCGCGGGCGGAGTGGGAGGTCAAGCTCCGTGGCGCGCAAGCCCTCCAGGGCGTCCCGGGCGTGCCGCACAACGACATCCCGGACGGCCTGGACACGTACGACCACTTCCTGCACGGCAACGGGGCGGACCGGCACTTCGACTACGAGCGCTTCGTCCGGACGGATCCCGCCGGCCAGGCGGTGCTCACCAACTCCACGCGCGACACGCAGCAGGCGGCGGAGGCGACCTACAACCAGATGATCGCCCAGGACCCGTCGCTCGCGGGCAAGCCGGTGACGTTCCAGATTACCGGCTCGCAGATTGGCGTGGGCTCCAGCGAGCAGTTCCCCTACCCGGAGACGGAGAACTGGCAGAAGGCGATTGGCGGCCACAACGTCTGGAACAGCGCCACCGTGACGGTCTACCCGCCGGAGACGCCGGGCGGGAAGCCCCGCTTCGAGATGGACATGACGCTCCACGCGGAGGACCGCTACAACTTCAACCCGGGCCAGCAGGACATCAACACCGGCACGCCGGACGCGGCCAACGGCCGGCTGGAGCAGACGGGCCTGGGGCACCAGTACACCAACTACGGCACGCTCCAGCGGCACGTGACGTGGGACCAGGGGAGCCCCGAGAATGCGACGTCGCGTCCCATCGGTGGCCGTTAGGCGCACGCTGGCTACCACCCTGCTCGCGGGGTGTGTTTCGCTGGCCTGCGACAAGCCCTCAGGGGGGAATGCATCCATGACGACAGAGACGGCCGCGCCTGCGGCGAAGACGGGAACGGACCTGGAGACGCTGGAGAAGGTGGTGACGCTGCCGCGCCGCCCCCAGGCGGTGCAGTGGCGCCAGTCTCCGCGCGGCATCCAGGGCGGGCTGGGCCCCACGGACACGCAGTTCCTCGCGGTGCTGGAGTACCCGGCGGCGGAGGCCCAGGCGCTCCAGGCCGCGCTGAAGCCCACGCGGCTGACGGTGAAGATGGATGACGGTGGGTGGCTGCCGGAGGCCACGAAGGAGGCCCTGAAGGGCGCCACCGCCTACGACGCGGCCCCCTTCTTCAAGGGCTCGCTGCGCCAGGGCACCGTGTTCCACTTGCCCCAGTCGAGCACCTTCGTGCTGGTGCTCTTCAGCAGCTAGAAGTCCGCGCGAAGAAGCAGCAAGGGCCCGGCCGCGAACACTCGCGCCCGGGCCCTTCTCATTTCAGGGGCTACGTCGTGCCTTCGGGCCGGTTCTTCTTCTGGGGCGAGGCCCCCGTGTGGCGGACGTTGCCGCGGGTGTCGTGCTTTCCGCCCGAGCGGCTGTCCGCGCTGTTGATGATGGCGCTCGCGAGCAGGAAGGCGTTGAGGCGCAGCTGCATGAAGTTGTGCTCCACCTTCGGCGGCTGCTGCATGCGCAGGGTGCGGTCCTCACCCGGCTGGTGCTTCGGCCACTCGGTCGCGGAGGCGGGCGCTCCGGTGCGGGCGAACTGGAGCATCCAGTTGCTCACCTGGCGCGAGTACGCGCGGTCCTCGTCCGAGAGCACGTCCTGGGTGGGCGGGCAGCGGGCCACCGTGTCCAGGAAGTACGGGACGTCCGAGCCGTGCGGGACGCCGTCGGGGAACTCCGGGCGCAGCTCGGTGGCGGTGTACTCGAAGTAGAAGCGCCACGCGTCGGAGACCTTGAGGTGCAGGTCCGCCACCTGCCGGGGGATGAGCGTGAAGACGATGTCGCGGCACACCTGCCGCGCCAGCTCCTCGTCCGGTGACACGCCCGGGTAGAGCAGGCCGATGGGGACGTTGTTGTCCCGGAGCGCCTGGAGGATTTCCATGGGGTCGCGGCCCATGTCCTCCATCACGCTCACGTCATCGCTGGTGCTGCCCAGGATGAGCGGCACGCGCGCCTGCTGCTGCGCCTTGAAGGTGGAAAGGATGGACTGGGGCAGCACCGTGTCACCGCACACGGCCACCGGCGCCAGCGAGTGCTCCGGCGGCTGCTGCCAGAAGGACTCCGCGGGCAGCTGGCGCATGCGCTCCGGAGTCGCGGCCGCGTCCGCCACGCCCATGCCGCGGATCAGCGCCTCACCCTTGAGCTGCGCCTGCGCCAGCGGCATCTCGTCCAGACCGTACACGCTCATCGCCACGCCCCGGTGGAACAGGGGCTTCGCTGACTCCATGCAGAAGAGGGACAGCACGCTCTTGGCGCCCGCGGACTGGCCCATGAGGGTGACGTTGCCCGCGTCCCCGCCGAACTTCGCGATGTTGCGGTTCACCCACTGGAGCGCGGCGACCTGATCCAACAGGCCGAAGTTGGCCGCGCCGCCGCCCGGCTCCTTCTGGAGCGCCGGATGGGCCAGGAAGCCCAGGTGGCCCAGGCGGTAGTTGATCGTGACGAGGATGGCGTCACGGGACGCCATGGGCACGCCGTCGTACGGGGGCAAGCCGCTCGCCCCAAGCACATACGCGCCGCCGTGGATCCACACGATGACGGGCAGCTTCGCCTGGGGGTCCACGCGAGGCGTCCAGACATTGAGATAAAGACAATCCTCACCCATCGGATACGGGTCACCGCCGCCGCCCGCGATGCAGCCTTCGCGAGACTGGAGCGAGGACTTGCCGAACGTGGACGCCTGCCGGATGTTCTTCCAGGGCACGACCGGGGCGGGAGGACGCCACCGCAACGCGCCCACGGGAGGTTGGGCGTAGGGAATGCCCTTGAAGGCATACACCCCTTCCTCGACGACGCCTTGGAGCTGTCCTTCGACCGTGCTGACGACGGGAGCCGACTGCTGGACCATTTTTGGAACCCCCCACGAGACCCGGCGCCAGGACCGGGCCGGTGCGAAGTAGAGGTTTCGCCCATGCGAGTCAATGCATTGGGCCTCAAAGGCAATCACCCGTCCGCCAGCCGACGAGCCCCCAGACTCCGGAGCATCAGGGCAATGCCATACCGAGTTCCCGCAGGACGGCCCGGGTGATGGCTGCGTAGTCCCCGTCGAAGTGATGTCCACCCTTGAGCAGTACCGCGCGCGCACCGGGCACGCCGGACAGCACGGGGCAGAGGCTGTCGGACAGCTCCTCGTCACCGTAGACGCAGAGCACGGGCGTCCCCTTCAGGGCTTGCACGTCCGGGAGCACCGCGGCCGTGGGCCGGCCCTTGCCGCCGAAGATGTCCGTGACGTGCACCTCGAACTCCGCCTCCTTGCCGGGCGCGAGCAGCACGGCCATCCGCACGCGCTCGCGCAAATCCTCTGGCAGGCGCGCGGTGATGGCCGGCACCACGTCCGCGCCGCGCGAGTAGCCCAGCAACACCACGCGCTGCTTGCCCCACGCGGACAGGTAGTGGCGCAGCGCTCGGGCCACGTCCGCGGATGTCTGCTCCGGCGTGCGGCGCTTCCAGAAGTAGCGCAGCGAGTTGAAGCCCACGACGGGGATGCCCTGCGCGGCGAGCGACTCGGAGACCGTCTGGTCCAGGCTGGCCCAGCCGCCATCGCCGGTGACGAAGAGCGCCAGCGTGTCGCCCGGGACATCCGACGTCGCGGGGACCTCCACCAGCGGCAGGCCCTCCACCGACGTGTCCCCGGAGAGCCCCTGGGTGCCCGCGTCTGGAGGCGACGCTGGCGTGGAGACCGGCGGCAGCGCTTCCGATGGGAGCGGCGCGGCGGCGGCATCATGCGCGGCCAGCAGCGCCCCCTGCCATGCGTCCACCGGCATGCGGGCCAATCCCGGCCCCGGCACCGTCAGCACGCGGGCCGTCGTCAGCGAGCGGGTGAAGTCGTGCGCGGCCTTCACCGGATGGACCGGATCATGCTCCGCGCCGAGCAGCACCCACGGTTGATACAGCGCACGCGCCGGGGCCAGCCGCTCGCGCCTGTCTTTGTCCGCGCGTGAGCGCACGAGCCCCGCGCCCGGACAGAAGGCCACGGAGGTCATCACCTCCGGCGTGAAGTCCACGCTCACCGCGCCCCGGAACGTGCCCGGAGGAGCCTGGGACAGCGCCGCGTAGGCCAGCGCCGCGCCCGTGCCGTCCCCCACGAGGACGGGGTGCAGGTACTCGGGCAGCTCCGCGTGCCGCTGGTAGCCCTGGCTCAGGACCTCCAGGTCGCCCGCCGGATACGCGCACCGGGTGCCCTTCTCCAAAGCGCGCAGCCAGGCCCCTGCGTCCACCCCGAGCACCAGCGCGCCGTGCGCGGCCAGCGCCGTGGACAGCTCCAGCGCCCTGCCCTTTTCCGCGGGCCCATCCGCCAGCAGGAGCACCACCGTCCCGGGCCTCCCCGGGGGCGTCACCACCGTGACATGGCCAAAGCGGCCCCCAATGTGCCGCGTCTCCACGCGCGGCGCGACGGGAGGCTGGGGCACGGGGACCGCCACCCGGGCCGGAGCGACGGAGGGCGCCGCGCACGTGCGCGACCACGGGATGAGCGCCAGCGCCAGCACGAGCACGGCCCCCACCAGGAACCACTTCGCGCGCGTCCTCATCTCGCCACCACCCCGCCCAGCCCGCGTGACACCAGCGACGCCACGCCCGCGAGCACGCCCGGCAGCGCGAGCCCGCCCGGCGAAGCCAGGTAGCGCGGCGCCCAGTCCGGACGGAACTTCTCCTTGTACTGGCGCAGCCCCTGGAAGTTGTAGAAGTGCTCGCCGTGCCGGAACAGGAGCGCGCCCAGCCGGTTCCACATGGGCGCGAGCGCGCGTGCCTCGAAGCCGCTGAAGGGCGCCATGCCCAGGTTGAAGCGCAGGAAGCCCTGCCCCCGGCCCCACAGCATCAGCGACGTGAAGAGGAAGTCCATGGCCCCATGGGGACTGCCCGGCTGGTAGCGCATGAGGTCCACGCTCAGCTCCTCCTTCGTGTCCGGAGCCCACACGTTGGCGAAGCCCATGAGCACGCCGCTCCGGCGCACCAGCGCCACCGGCCCCTGCTCCAGGTAGCGCGGTGAGAAACAGCCCAGGCTGAAGCCCTTCTCACGCGTGTGCTTCTCCGCGAGCCACGCGTCGGAGATGGCTCGCAGCTGGGGCAGCAGCTCCGGCACGGCCTCGCGCGGTTGCACTTCGAAGGTCCAGCCCTCGCGCTCCATGCGGTGCATGCCGTGGCGCAGGCCCCGGCGCTCCGGCCCCTCCAGGTTGAAGTCCTGGAGCGGCACGGTGGCCTCCTCGCCCAACTTGAGCAGCGTGAGCCCCAGGTCCAGGTAGCGCGGCAGCGCGCCCGGCCCCACCTGGTAGAAGCACGCCCAGCCGTGGTGCCGGTCCGCCAGTTCCAGGAAGCGCCACGCCAGCTCCGTCGCCGCGTCCGGCGGCCCCACCGGATCGCCCATGGACACCCACGCGCGCCCCGACACGCCGTACATGAGGAACGCGGTGCCCGCGTCGTTGAGCAGCAGGGACTTGTCCCCCACCAGCGCCAGCGAGGCCATGGACTCCGGGGCGCTCGCCACCAGGGGGCGCACCCGTTGCAGCTCCTCCACCGTCGGCGGATGCGTGCGCGGCGACGCCGGCCGCAGGAGCGCGGCCAGCCCCGCCACGATGGTCGCCCCCAACACGCCCACGCTGGCGCGCAGGAAGCGCGGCGCGTTGCCTGAGAAGGCGAAGTGCCACCAGATGTCATTGCGGTACTCGACGTGCCGGTAGGAGAAGAACCCCAGCCACACCGACGCGCCCACCACCGCCACCGTGGCCAGGAGCCACCCGGGGCTGAAGGCCTCCGCGAACAGCGACGTGTGCCGGTAGAACTGCTGATGGAACGGGGCCAGCGCCGCGGCCAGGACGAGCAGCAGCGTGGCCTCCTCGTAGTCCACGCCCTTCACCACGGAGAACACCGCGCCCGCCACCAACAGCACCTGCGTCAGCACATAGGCCGCGTCCAGGCGCCGCTGGAGCCCGCGAGCGAGCAGGAGCAGCGACACGCCCACCAGGCTGCCCAGCAGATGCGACACCTCCAAAAGCGGCAGCGGCACCAGCCGGCGGAGCAGCGCCAGCCGCTCGCCAACGGCCGGTGTCGCGCCGGAGAAGAGCAGCACCGTGCCCGCCACGAACGCCACCGCCGACGCGGCCCACGGCACCACCGGCGCGAACGAGCTGTGCACCACCTTCGCCAGCCGAGTGAGGTGGTGACGGCGCTGGAGCAGCTCATGCCCCGCGAGCAGCAGCGCCGCCACCGTGAAGGGCAGCAGGTAGTAGACGAGCCGGTACACGAGCAGCACGCCCACGACCTGCGGCGCGGGCACTCGGGGCGTGAGCGCGGAGAGCATCACCGTCTCGAAGACGCCCAGGCCCGCGGGCACCTGGCTGGCGATGCCCGCCAACTGCGCCAACGCGAACAGCGCGGTGAGCGACGGCAGCGACACGCTGTCCGGGGGCAGCAGCACCCACAACACCGCCGCCGCCAGCGCCCAGTCCCCGCACGACACCACCAGTTGGGCCAGCGCCCGCGCGGGCGTGGGCAGCGTCCACTCCAGGCCGCGAACACGCAGCGGCTTGCGCACGGTGGCGCATGCCACGAAGTAGCCCACGAGCAGCAATCCCAGCGCGGCCCCCACTCCGTGCGCCACGGGCGTGGACAGGGACAGCACACCGCCCCCACCCTCCAGGAGCAACGACGCGCCGGTGACGGCGGCCAGGCCCAGCCAGAACGTGAGCGCGTTGAACGCGGACACCCGCGCGACGTCCAGCGCGGTGAGCCCCCACGCGGAATACAGCCGGTAGCGCACCGACCCGCCGCTCAGGAACGACGCGCCCAGGTTGTGCCCGAAGGCGTAGCCCACGAAGGACGTGAACCCCACGCGCGAATAGGGAATCCGGTGCCCCGCGTGCCCCAACGCCAGCACGTCGTACAGCGTGAGCGCCGCGTAGTTCACGACCGTCACGGCCAGGGCCAGGAGGATGCGACTCGCCGTCACGGCCGCCAGCCCCGCGCTCACATCCTCGCGGCGGTAGTGCGACAGCTCGCGGTGCAGCACGTACGCCGCCACGCACAGCAGCAGCAATGGCAGCGCAGTGGTGAGGAATCTCTGGACCTTCGACATGCCAGGAGAACGCAGCATCCGGCGTGCCATGCTTCCGGAAGAGAAGACGCGGGGGCAGTCCTCCGCCCGAAAGGCCCCAGCTGGGGCAATTCGCCCCACCTTCCCGGGAGGACCAGGCAGGCGTCGCGCCACTGGAGCGACCGTGCCGGAATGACTGCGCTAGCGTGGATGAGGACTCAACACCCGAGCCAGGAAGACACCTTGGTCTACGACGTGATCATCGCGGGGGCCGGCCCGGTCGGCCTGTTCCTGGCCTGTGAGCTGCGGCTCGCGAAGCGCACCGTGCTGGTGCTTGAACAAGCGGAGGATCCGCACTCCCCCCTGAAGCGGCTCCCGTTTGGAAGGCGAGGACTCTGGGGCCCCAGCATCGAAGCGTTCCACCGGCGCGGACTGCTGGAAGCCATCGCGTCGAACCCTCGTGCCGGCGCGGGTGCCCGTGGCCAACCGAGCCCCGGCTCCATGGCATCCAACTCACAGCTCCGCGGGCCAGCCGGCCACTTCGCGGGCATCCCGTTCGAATACAGCAACGTCGATTCGACGCGCTGGACGTACCGGCTCCCCGGCCCGGCCGACATGCAACTGGGAAGCGAAACGGAGCATCTCGAGCGCGTCCTCGCCGCTCACGCACAAGCCCTGGGCGTGGAGCTCCAGCGCGGCCAGGGTGTCGAAGGCTTCGAGGTTTCGGACGAGGAAGTGATTGTCCATGCCGGCGGGCAACGCTTTCGCGCGCGTTGGCTCGTGGGTTGCGATGGCGGCCGCAGCACCGTCCGCAAGCAAGGGGGCTTCGAGTTCGTGGGGACCGGGCCTGAGCTCACGGGCTATTCGGTCCAGGCCGAAGTCGCCGATCCGGAGAAGCTCCGCCTGGGCCGTCATTACACGCCGACCGGGATGTACACCCAGTGGCAGCCCGGGGTGATCGCGATGACCGACTTCGACGGCGGCGCGGCCCATCGCACCCAAGCGCTCACCCTCGAGCACATGCAAGCCGTCTTGCGGCGAGTGTCCTGCACGGACGTGACCCTCCAGGCGTTGCACCTCGCCTCGACCTGGACCGACCGCTCACAGCAGGCCACGACCTACCGCAAGGGACGGGTACTGCTGGCGGGCGACTCCGCGCACATTCATTCACCCCTGGGCGGACAGGGCCTGAACCTCGGACTCGGGGACGCCATGAACCTCGGGTGGAAGCTCGCCGCGACCCTCCGAGGCGACGCCCCCGAGGGCCTGCTCGACAGCTACACCCAGGAGCGGCATCCCGTGGGGGCGCGCATCCTCGATTGGACGCGGGCCCAGGTCGCGCTGATGCGCCCCAGCCCCCATTCGCGCGCGCTCGAAGCCATCCTCCGCGACGTGCTCGACACGCGCGACGGCGCGACCTACTTCGCTGAACGTCTCTGGGGCGTGTCCCTCCGCTACGACCTCGGCGAGCAACACCCGTTGGTGGGCCGCAGCTGCCCGGACTTCGAGTGGGAGGACGGAGAGCGGCTCGGCACACGGCTCCGGGATGGAACCGGTTTGCTGTTGGACTTCGGCCGGCACGCGTCGCTGCAAGCACTGGATGGCCTCTGGGGCGACCAGGTCCGGTACGTGGCCAGCGACGTCAGGAATCGCCTGGGACTGAACGCGGTGCTCGTGCGTCCGGATGGGTTCGTGGCCTGGGCGAGCGATACGACCCCAAATCCCGAGGAGCTCACCCGAGCCGCGGCCAGGTGGTTCACGCCTCGCGAGCATCACGCCTCCCTGTGCTGAAGCCACGCATGGGACCTGGGTACAGGCGGACCAGGAGTCCGTCCTCGCACCGTCGCAGGCGGCGCCATGCCGGGCCCTCGCAAGCCCGTCCCCCTTCGGGACACGCGGGCCCTCCACGCCCGGAAGCCAGGGCTCCCCAGAGGAGCAGCGGACCCCCGGGGTAGGGTTCCGGGACAGGACCGGGTGTCACGCCGATCCTGAGAACAATTTCATGTTTTACGACTCTATCCGGTCCGCTCCGTCTGTTTTGTGAACAGCGCGTGAAACGCAGCGGCCGGAGGCACGGCGGGGAGGCATGAGGGACCCATTTTACTTTTGACCCCCTCGCGCTGGAGCATGTGTCTCGAATGCGTCGCTCCCGTGTCTTCGCTCTCGACTTACAGCTCCGGCTCACTCCCTTCCGCGGCTCCCGGAAGGCCCTCTTCTCGCGGCTCGCGGGCGTGGGGGCCGTGCTGCTGATGCTCCTCGCGTTCGCGCCCGCCGCCCGGGCGGAGGCCGCTGGGACAACGGCCGCCCAGCCCGCGCTCGACGGGTGGCGCTATCGCTGGGGAGACTCGCCGCTGGGGCCTGACGGCGTCCCCACGTGGGCGACGGAGCCGGAGGACGCGGCGGGCTGGCAGGCCATGACCGCGCTCCAGGAACCGCCGGGCCGCGGGACGAACACCTTCCTCTGGCTGAGCATCCCCGTGCCCCAGGGCCCGTGGCTGGAGCCCGCCCTCTTCCTGGGCAACGTGGCCAACGCCTTCGAGGTCTACGCCGACGGCCAGCGCGTCCACACCAGCGGGACGCTGGCCCCCAACGGCCAGGAGCTCATGGAGAACATGGTCTGGCACCTGGTGCCCGTGCCGCCCGCGTCCATGGGCCATCGCGTGCTCCTGCGCATCCAGGCGCATGGGCCCGCCATCGGCGTCACGCGCGACGCGAAGGTGGGCTCGCGCCAGGAGCTGCTCGCGGAGGTGACGCGCCTGGGACTGGCGCCCTTCGTCATGGGGACGCTGCTGGTGGGCATTGGCGCGGTGGCGCTGTTCGCCGCCCTCCTGCGCCGCCAGGGGCGGATGCTCGCCGCGCTGACCGTGTTCTCCGCGGGCTCGGGCGCGCTGCTGCTGGGCTCCAGCGGCCTGTTCCCGGCGCTCTGGGGCAAGGCGGCCACCGGCAGCGTCCTCACGCTGCTGGGCTCGTACGCCATCCTGCCCGCCCTGGCGTGGTTCATCTCCGATACGGTGGGCTCGGACAAGCTGCGCTGGTTCCGCCGGGGCGCGGCGGTCGTCACCGTGCCGGCCATCCTCCAGGCGATCATCGTGGTGATGGACCTGGGCTCCGCATGGCGGCTGCTGTCCGCCTTCATCCTCTACTCGCTGCCCGGACTGCTGGTGTGCGTGGGGGTCGCGGTGGCCGAGGCCCTCAAGGGGAACAAGGACGCGCGCATCTTCGTCGCGGGCCTGGGGGTCCTCACCTTCGTGCTCCTGCTCAGCACCCTGCCGATGCTGGGCCTGATGGAGGCCACCGACAGCCAGGTGCACTGGGGCTTCTTCGCGCTGACGCTGTCGCTCGTGGCCATCGTGGCGCGGCGTTCCGCGGAGGTGGTGCGCTCGCTGGCGGAGTACACGCATCAGCTGGACGCGCGCCGCAAGGACGTGCGCCTCTTGGCCGAGGGCATGGGCCGCGGCGCGGACGAGCTCGCCGCCGTCGTGCAGCAGCTGCACACCTCCAGCGAGGAGCAGACGGTGGGCATCAGCCGTCAGGCCGCCGCGCTGCGAGAGCTGGAGCAGACGGTGGAGGAGATCCGCCAGGGCTCGCACCTGACCGCGGACAAGGCGCGGGTGCTCGCGGCGTCCGCGGAGAGCGCGGAGGCGGTGGGGCGCGAGGGCGGTGCCGCGCTGGAGCGCACGCTGACGGACCTGGCCGCCATCCGCACGGAGGTGTCGGGGATGGCCTCGCGCATCCTCGCGCTCGACGAGCGCACCCGCGAGGTGTCCAGCATCGTCGACGACGTGAAGACGCTGGCGGACCAGTCCAACATGCTGGCCATCAACGCGGCCATCGAGGCGGTGCGCAACGGCGACAGCGGCAAGGGCTTTGGCGTGGTGGCCAAGGAGATGCGCCGGCTGGCGGACCAGTCCATCCGCGCCACCGAGCGCATCCGCGACGTGCTCGACGGCGTGAGCATGAGCATGCGCGAGGCCGCGCAGATGAGCGAACAGGGCGAGGCGCGCGTGCAGGTGAGCCTGGACGCCGTCCGCGGCTCCGGCGCGCAGCTGCAGAAGCTGACGAGCATCATCGGCGACACCACCGGCAGCGTGAGGCAGATCACCCAGGCCGTGGCGCAGCAGGACTCGGGCACGCATCAGATTGCCCAGGCCATCCAGGAGCTGTCCGGCCAGATGCAGCGCACGCTCCAGGCCGTGGAGGAGACGCGCACCGTCACGCACTCCGTGCAGACGCTGGCGGAGGTCATGTCGGGGGCCGCGAGCAAGGCGCTCCGCTCCGGCACGTTGGACGACCAGCAAAAGCCCGCGGCGGCGTGAAGCCCGGGCCCGGCCCGGCTACACTCCGGGCCATGGTGCCCCTGACCGACCACTCCGGGCTGTCCCCCGAGCGGCGCGCCGCCCTGGAGCGGCAGCTCACGCCGCTCACGCTGCTCCAGGACGTGGTCCGCTGGGGCTTCGCGAGCACCCCGCCGCGCGACGTGGCGGCGGTGGTGGTCCAGGACGAGTTCACCCACGACGTGGTGCTGCCCTGGGAAGAGGAGCGCTACCTCGTCTTCGACACCACCTGACTGGGCGGAGTGACCTCGGTCTCCGTGTGGGACCGCTGCCCTACCGCCGACGAGTTGCTGGACGCGAGGCTGCGCGCCGGCTGGAAGCCCACTCCGACGAGCACCGTCGACGGGGACGTCATCCTGGGCCACGCCGCGTGCCGGGCTCCGTCCAGGGCCGCGCGCTGACGTCCTGGCGACACTCCCCCGGGGCGATGCGTGGAGAACGCGACGCCCTGGGCGAAAAGGTGCGCGGGCGCTGACGAAGCCATGACGTGCGGGAAGTACGAGCACCGCCATGGAAGAGAGTCTGAAGCCCCGGTTGCGCGGCCTGTCCCACGTCATCGCGTTCGTGGCGGCGCTGGTGGGCTGCGTGAGGATGGCGCAGCTGCCGGTGCACGGCGTGCAGTACGCGGCGAACCTGGTGTTTGGCGGCAGCATGGTGCTGATGTTCGGAGTGAGTGGGGGCTACCACTGGCCCACCTGGAGCGCGGCGACGTACCAGCGGATCCGCCGGTTCGACCACGCGGCCATCTTCATCCTCATCGCGGGGAGCTTCACGCCGCTGGCGACGCTGGACCCCATGGGGGGCCTGAGTCAGAGGCTCCTCTGGGTGATGTGGGGCGCGGCTCTGACGGGAGCCACGCTGACGCTCGCGGGCATCTCCGCGTCGCGAGGCCTGCGCTCGGGGCTCTACGTGGCGCTGGGCTGCGTGGCTGCCCCGGTGTTCTGGAACCTGCCCGGGGTGATGGGCCAGGGCCGCGTGGGCTGGCTCTTCTTCGGGGCCATGCTCTACGCCGTGGGCGCGGGGGTGTACGCGCGCCGTTGGCCGGATCCCATCCCCCACGTGTTCGGCTACCACGAGGTGTTCCACGTCATGGTCGTCGCCGCGGCCGCCACGCACTACGCTGTGCTGCTGGACTTCGTGGGGCGTTGACCGTGGCCATGCGTTCGCGTGTGTGCATCGCAATTCTGCTGTTCATTTCGGGCTGTGCCGCGACGGAGCCCATCACGAGGGAGCCCACGGCCCGAGGCCGACGGGTTGCCAACCTCCAGCGAGCGGCGGCGCTGCCCTGGAGGGACGGCGGGCGGTGCGTCGTTCGCGAAGCGTCCCAGCCATGGCCCGTGCTGGTGGAGCGGTGCTATCCGGCGCTCGACCATGACCGGGTCGAGTTCCACGACACCACGGGAAGATGCACGGTCGCCTCCGCTGACGCCGCGACCATCGGACTCGGGTTCTGTGTGCTGGCGGCTCCTGAGATTGCCGTGGGAGCCGTCATCGTCCTGGGCGTGGTGGTGGTCGGCGTCGCCATCAAGGAGGCACTGGATGCGTATGAGCTCCGCCACCTCTATCCCGAGGAAGCAGGGGCTTCGCGAGGACCCAAAGCGGCGCCTCGGGAAGCCGTAGCGAAGCGGAAGCCCGAGTTGGAGCCGGAGCCTGCGGGGAAGGACTGGCAGCCCCCGGTGCCACCCGTGCCCGTGGACCGGACACGCCGCGCGAGTTGCGAGCCCGTTCCAGTGCCTCACGCAGGCGAGGACGACGCGCACAACGAATGTGCCGACAAATTCCCGCCCAACCGATACCCCGGGATGGATGTGCTGGTGGACGGTGTCCTCTTCGATGCGCTGCAAGTCGGCATGCGTGTGCTGTGGGAAATCAAGACCCATCGATTCGATTCGTACAATGCCTATGTCCGGAAACAGGAAATCGAGAAGGAGCTCAAGCAATTGGACAAGGAGCGAAAAGCCGCGGCGGCATGTGGATATGGCTTCGTCGTTGGGGTGAGTTCCGAGCAGCACAAAGAGGCATTGCTGCGGCGAGATCAGACCCTCGATGTTGTCGTCACAGGGTGCAAAAGATGAATGCGCAAAACAGTCTGGACATCATCGTCTACGCGCCGGCGCTCATGGGCAAAGACCGCCGCACAATCGATAGCGTCCAAGGCATGGAAAAGGCACTCCCCGGCTTGCGCCTGGAGTGGCGGCTGTCCGAAGGCGGGCGCCCCCTTGCATTACCTCAGCGTGATGCGTGGCTCATCGAAAGTATTGAGGACGGTGGATTCCCTATCGTGTGCAATGGGGACGAGAACTACCCCGTGACGGTGATGGGAAGGGAACGCTCGGGATTTTTCAGCCCAGCGGGTCAGGCCCAATTTGAAGTCCACGCAGAGCTACCTTTGGACGCGGCCGTCAGCGCAGCAGCGGCGGATGTACTGGAAGCCGTAGCAGAGGGCGCGCGCGCATTCTGGGGGCGTGCGACGCCAGACGGAGCCGCGGTGGACATCGCGTATCAAACAGCCCCCACGCGCGGCGGACCACCATCCCCGCGCCGGGGATTGCCCGCCCTGAAGC
The DNA here is from genome assembly GCF_003668935.1 of Corallococcus sp. AB032C. Classification (NCBI taxonomy): domain Bacteria; kingdom Pseudomonadati; phylum Myxococcota; class Myxococcia; order Myxococcales; family Myxococcaceae; genus Corallococcus; species Corallococcus sp. AB032C. The sequence goes on from NZ_RAWP01000001.1 coordinate 156,673, forward strand.
TCTTCGAGCACATCCGCTCGCCCGAGATTCCCTATTACCTCGGGTGGCTGAACTACTGGTCGGACGCTTCCGCGCGGGCCATCGGGTTCCCGGATCCTGCTCGCGACACCGAATGGCTCTCACGGGCGCGGCGCACGGCGACGGGCGGGTGGATCGTGCAACTGACCGAGGCGCCCCTCGACCTGGACGACCCCGCCCATCTGGCAGCGCTCAAGCGGGCCTACGAGCGCTTCCCCGAAATCGGCGGGCGCGGGGTGCCGTGAACTGCGTGATGAGTGTCGGACGCCGCACGCCGCATCGGCCGCCACTCCAGGTGCATCGCCCCATGGCGGGATGAACCCTTCCTCGAGGAGGCACCACCATGGCCGACCCGGCGATCACCACACAGTGCTGCATCGCGGGCGGAGGGCCGGCGGGAATGATGCTGGGGCTGCTGCTGGCCCGGGCCGGAGTGGAGGTAACGGTGCTGGAGAAGCATGCGGACTTCCTCCGCGACTTCCGGGGCGACACGCTCCACCCGTCCACGCTGGAGCTGATGCACGAGTTGGGCTGGCTGGACGAGCTGCTCGCCCTCCCCCACTCGAAGATGTTGGACCTGCGCTTCCAGGTCGGCGAACACGAGGTCACCGTGGGTGACTTCCGCCACCTCCCCACGCACGCGCGCTATCTGGCCTTCATGCCGCAGTGGGACCTGCTCGACTTCATCGCGCGCAAGGCCGCCATGTACCCGACCTTCCAGCTCCTCCGCCGCACGGAGGTAACGGACCTCGTGCGCGACCATGGCCAGGTCGTCGGTGTCCGCGCACGGACGCCGGAAGGCCCGCTGGAGGTGCGCGCATCGTTGGTGGTGGCGGCGGACGGCCGGAAGTCCACGCTGCGTCAGCAGTCCGGCCTGGAGGTCCAGAACCTGGGCGCCCCCATGGACGTGCTCTGGTTCCGCGTGTCGCGCAGGCCCGACGATCCCAGCCCGCCCCTGGGCCACTTCGAGCGCGGAGCGCTCTTCCTGCTCATCAACCGGGGCGACCAGTGGCAGTGCGGCCGGGTCATCCCCAAGGGCGGCATCGAGTCCGTCCAGGCGCGCGGCCTGGAGTCCTTCCGGGCCGAACTCGTGAAGCAGGCGCCGTTCCTCGCCGACCGCGCCGGTGAAATCCGAAGCTGGGACGACGTGAAGCTGCTGACCGTGCGGGTGGATCGGCTGCGCACCTGGTACCAGCCCGGCCTGCTGTGCATTGGCGACGCGGCGCACGCGATGTCGCCCGTGGGCGGCGTGGGCATCAACCTGGCGGTGCAGGATGCCGTGGCCACCGCCAACCTGCTCGCGGGCCCCCTGCTCGCCCGCCGTGTCACGACCGAGGACCTGCGCCGCGTCCAGCAGCGCCGCGAGTTCCCCACCCGTCTCACCCAGCGGGCGCAGGTGCTCATCCAGAACCGCGTGGTGGACCCGGCGCTCCGGAAGCGCGCCTTCAGCAACGGTCGGCTGCCCCTGAGCCTCCAGCTGGTGAAGCGCATCCCCGCGCTGCGCCGCATCCCCGCGCGCCTGATAGGCCTGGGCGTCCGCCCCGAGCACATCCACACGCCGGCCGCTTCACCCCTTCACTGAGGACCGCCGGAGCGCTGGTTCCCCCGTCCCGGCTCCAGGCACGGTTGTCTCGGCGCATCCCACCCCAAAGCTTCGCGGGAAGTGCCTGACGCCCGTGCATCACCCTCCTGCGCGTCAGGCCAGGAGGAACCATGACGAGCTCACGAACGACAGCCCTGCGGGAAGTCCGCTCTCAGGCCACCGAGGAACTCCGCTCGGGCCAATGGAAGCTGACCGCCGCGGTGGTGGTCGCGGGGACGATGATGTCCGTGGGGATGAAACGCCGCTCGCTCGGGGGCACGGTGGTGGCCCTGGCCGGCGGCGCCGTGCTCTATGGGGGCCTGCAATCCCAGCGGCGTGCTCTCGCCTCGGTCGCTCGGAAGGCCCGCCGCGCATTGACAGGCAAGGAAGCGAGGCATGGACAGCTCATCGAAGTGGAGCACACGCTCACGGTGGGACGTCCGGTGGAGGAGCTCTACCGCCTGTGGCGTGAACCCTCCACGCTGAGCCGCCTGATGGAGCACTTCGCGGAGGTCACGCCCACGGCCGGTGACGGCCGGCACTTTCGGATCCACGGGCCGCTGGGGCGCGAGGTGAGCTGGGACTCGCGCCTCGTGGAGGAACGCGCGCCGGAGTTCCACAGCTGGGAGTCCACGGAGGACAGCCCCGTGAAGACGCGAGGGTGGGTGCGCTTCCAGCCCGCTCCGAACGGGGGCACGGAAGTGACATTGCACCAGGCCTTCTCGCCCCCGGGCGGAGCGCTGGGCGAGGCGCTGGCGAAGCGGATGCGTGGCGTCCCCGCCATGCAGGTGAGGAAGGTGCTGCGCAGCTTCAAGAGCCTGGCGGAGACCGGGGAGATTCCCACCGAGGACGCGCCGAAGGGCTACGGGTTCTTCAAGCAGAAGGTGGATGGCTACGTGCGGAACGTGTTCACTTCTTGAGCCGCGGGCGTACTGCCCTTCCCACAACTCAACACCCGTGCGAGTGGCGGATCCGTCCGTCATCGCCGGACAGCGAGGAGGCCCCTAGAGGAAGGGCATGACCGTCTTCCTCCGGGCCTCCTTCTGCGTGGGCGCCGCGCTGTTCCTGACGAACTGCGCGCACCGCTCCACTCCAGAGACCTCCGCCGCATCCGCGAAGGCGCCCGCGCTGCCCGCGCCCGACCCCAGCTTCAAGGTGGAGCGGTACAGCACGGTCGTCGGCTGGCCGGAAGGTAAGCGCCCCACGGCCCCGGAAGGCTTCGAGGTGACGCGCTACGCGGACGGCCTGCGCAACCCGCGCTGGACCTACGTGCTGCCCAACGGCGACGTGCTGGTGGCCGAGGCCAGCTCCGAGTTCAAGAGCGAGGAGGACAAGGAGGACTCCATCGAGTCCGGCAAGGTGCGCTCGCAGAACCTGGGCCACAGCGCCAACCGCATCACGCTGCTGCGCGACGCGGACCACGACGGCACGCCGGAGGTCCGCGAGGTGTTCCTGGAGGGTGTGAAGCAGCCGCTGGGCATGCTGCTGTTGGGCGACCGCTTCTACGTGGCCGGCACGGACGCCGTCTGGCGCTACCCATACACGGCCGGTGAGACGTCGCTGAAGGCCCCCGGTGAGAAGCTCCTGGAGCTGCCCGCGGGCGGCTACAACAACCACTGGACGCGCAACCTGCTGGCCAATGCGGACGGTTCAAAGCTCTACGTGTCCGTGGGCTCCGCGAGCAACGTGGCCGAGCACGGCCTGAAGGAGGAAGAGCGCCGCGCCAACATCCTGGAGCTCAACCCGGACGGCACGGGCGAGCGCATCTACGCGAGCGGCCTGCGCAACCCCGTGGGCATGGGCTGGGCCCCGGGCACGCGCACGCTGTGGACAGCGGTGAACGAGCGCGACGACCTGGGCGAGGACCTGGTGCCGGACTACCTCACGCACGTGGAGGACGGCGGGTTCTACGGCTGGCCCTACGCGTACTTCGGAGCGAACGAGGATCCGCGCATGGCGGGACAGCGGCCGGACCTGGTGGCGAAGACGCTGGTGCCGGACGTGCAACTGGGCTCCCACACCGCGTCGCTGGGCCTGGCGTTCTACGAGGCCCAGGCGTTCCCGGAGAAGTACCGGGGTGGCGCGTTCATCGGGCAGCACGGCTCGTGGAACCGCGCGGAGCTGTCTGGCTACAAGGTCGTGTTCGTGCCGTTCAAGGACGGGAAGCCCTCCGGTCCGCCGGAGGACTTCCTCACAGGCTTCATCGCCGACGCGGCCCAGGCCCGGGTGCACGGCCGGCCAGTGGGCGTCACGGTGCTGCCGGACGGCGCGTTGCTGGTCGCGGATGACGCCAGCAACACGCTGTGGAAGGTGACCGCGAAGCGCTGAAGGGCAATGCCTAGCAGCCCATGCAGACCGGCCGGATGTTCTGCCAGTTGCCGCAGCCGTTGTCACCGCAGCACGTCTGGTAGAGCGTACCACTCCGGCCATAGGAGCCCTGCGGCCAGGAGCCGTCGCCGCCCACCTCGCGACACGCGGCGCAGGTCGAAGACCAGATGACCTGATCCGCCACGTATTCGCCGATGGCACAGCTGGGCGTCTTGCCAATGCCCTGCTCCACCTGCGCCGCCTCACCGGCGGACGGCGACGCATCCTGCTCCGCTGCCGGGCCGCAGGCGGAGAGGAGGCCCACGGAGAAGGTCGCCAAAACCAAACCACGGATCATGTTTCGCATGAGGGATGCTCCAGGTGACGGAGGCGAAATGCCTCGCGTCCCCACAGTCCGGCAGAAAGCGATATCCTGCGCAACCGACACATTTGACTTTGACCCCGCTGTTCCTTTCCTGCCCCGGTGCTCGCAATGGCTCTCTTTCGTCCGCTGACGGTGTTCCCTTTCCTGACGCTGTGGAGTCTGTGTCTCGCCCTGGTCACGACGGCCGGTGCCTGCCGCTCCGAGAGCAAGGCGGAAGCTCCGCCCGCGCCCGTGGTGTCCGCCGCGCCGGAGCCGCCCACGGAGCTGCATGGCGTGGGCGGCGTCGAAGGCGAGGATGCCGCGTATGACCGCTCCCGGCAGCCCTCGCGGTTCGTGGCCGCCCTGGGGCTCGCTCCGGGACAGCGGGTCGCGGACGTCGGGGCGGGGCTGGGGTACTTCACGCAGCGGCTCGCGGAGGCGGTGGGCCCCACGGGCCAGGTGGTCGCCACCGACATCAACGACGAAGCCATCCAGCGGCTCCGTGCGCGGGTGCTCGGACGCAAGAACATCGAGGTGCGGAAGGTGGCCCCGGAGGCGCCGGGGCTCGAAGCGGGCGCGTACGACCTGATCCTCCTCTCGGAGGTGGATCACTTCTTCGGGGACCGGGTGGACTACCTCACCCGGCTGCGTCCCGCGCTCACACCCCAGGGCCGCATCGCGGTGACGCACCTGAGGGCCATGCGCCCTCCGCTCGTCGCCGCCGCGCAGGCCGCGGGCTACGTCATCGTCTCCGAGTACGACGACCTGCCGGCCCACTACCTGCTCTTCCTGCGGCCCGCCGTGAGCCCCTGACGGCGGCCTCAACCGTCCAGAACCCAGGCCTTCGCGCTCGCGAGCGTCCACTCCCCGGCAGAACCCGGCCCCTGTCCGCCGACAGGACCGCCTCGCTCCGGTGAGCGCCCTACCCTTCCGCCGCGCGAACGCAACGGACGCGGCACGGTGCCGCGCCGCGCATGGGGAGACAGAACGCCATGGGTATCAGCAAGGGCAGTGCGCAGTGGAACGGCGGGTTCAAGGACGGCAAGGGCTCGATGAAGCCCGGTCACGCCGCGGAGGTCCTCTTCTCGGTCGGAACCCGCTTCGAGGGACAGCAGGGCAGCAACCCGGAGGAGCTCATCGGCGCGGCGCTCTCCGGGTGCTTCTCCATGGCCCTGTCGGTGGGGCTGGAGAAGGCGGGCCTGAAGCCCACGCGCATCCAGACGAACGCGGACGTGCACCTGGACAAGCAGGGTGACGGCTTCGCCATCACCACCATCGACCTCGTCACCGAGGCCACCATCCCCGGCGCCAACGACGCCCAGTTCCAGAAGATCGCCGAGGAGACCAAGAAGGGCTGCCCCGTCTCCAAGGCGCTCGGGGGCGTGAACATCACGCTGAAGGCGAAGCTCGCGACCTGACGGACCCTGGCCGGCCTTCAGCCGCCAGCGCACGCGTCGCGGCAGTCCTGTCGGCACGCGACGACCTCGGGCGTGTTGCCGACGCAGGTCGCGTAGCACTGGCTCAGGCACGGCGTGAGCTCATGCTCCGCCGCGCCGGGCTCCTCTCCGGGCGGGTCCTGCACCTCGAACGGAGGGTCCTCCGCCGGAGGGGCATCCGCGGGGCCACAGGCCGCCAGGAGCCCTCCCACCGCGGCCAGCGCCAGCACCCAGTTCCGTCGCATGCGCCACCCCATCCGCTGGAAGGTGAAGGCCCTATTCTAGCCGCGAAGGCGGGTGGAAGAATCCGGGCCTGTGGCCGATTCGTCCTCCAGGAGGTCTTCCGAGCAGGTGGGTGAGACGGACGATGTCACGGACGCGGTTCGGCGCGCGACGAGGGGGGAGTCGTCCGCCTTCAGCGAGCTATACCGTCGCACCCGCCCCTTGGTGGCCCGGCTGGTCGCGGGTTTCGGCACATTGGATCCCGACGAGGCGGAGGACGTCCTACAGGAGTCCTACGTGCGGGCGTTCCGGGGGTTGCCCCAGCTGAAGTCAGCGGGGGCCTTCACCCCCTGGTTGTTGACCATCGCGCGCAACCGGGCGCGCACGCGGCTGGAGCGCCGCAACCTGCTCCAGCGGATGGAGGACGAACTGGCGGACCCGACACCGGAGACGGTGCCGGCCCTGCCGCCCACGCTCCAGGTGGAGAGGGACATCGAGGTGGTGCGGCGGCTCATCGCGGAGCTGCCCGAAGGCGAGGAGAAGAAGACCGTGCAGCTCTTCTACATCGAGGGTCAGCTCTCCGCGCGGGAGATCGCCGAACAGCTCGGCGTGGGCAAGAGCACGGTCACCATGCGGCTGGAGCGGTTTCGCGGGCGCATCAAGCGCGAGCTCCTCCAGCGGGTGCTCGCCGGACGGTGGGAATGAAGCGATGAGACATCTGGATGCCACCGCGATGGCCGAACTCGCCGGGCGCGACCCCGCCGCCGTCGCCTGGTTCCGCGAGCACCTGGCCTCGCCCTGCGAGGTCTGTGAGACGTTCCTCGCCGCACACGCGGATCCGCTCGACGGGCAGACGGACGCGCTGCTCCTCGCGCTCGCGCCCGAGAGGAAGACCGAAGCGGAAGTCATCCCACTGCGGTCGCCGGCCCGCGCCCGCCGCTTCGCCCCGCCGCCAGGCCGGTACCTGGGCTGGATGGCCGGCGCGATCGCGGCCTCCGTGCTGATGGTGGTGCTGGTGCCGCTGGTGAAGGGCCCCACGCAAGGTGCCACCGGGTGGACGGGGGTGAAGGGCCCGGGCCGCATCTCGCTGGAGCTGGCCGTGGTCGCGCGGAGCACCGACGGAGCCCTGCGCCGGCTGGACTCCGGCGCGGACGTCACCAGCGACGAGGTGCTGCTCCTGCGCTACCACGCCACGGAGTCCGGCACCGCGCTGCTCTACCAGCAGCGGGAGCAGCAGGCGCCAGAGCTGCTTGGCCGCTTCCCCCTGGCGGCGGGAACGCACGACCTGGAGGGGCCTGATGGCCTCGCGGGCGTGAGCCTCGACTCGGATGAAGGCCGGCTGTCGCTGGCGCTGGTGGCCTTCGCTCCCGGTGAGCCCGCAACGGAGCAGGACGCACTCGCCGCGCTCGCCGCGGACGGAAGCCCGGATGCACGCCCGGGGACCGTGGTGAGGTTCGACGTGCGGGTCCAATCCGGTCAGACTCAGGCCCCGTGAGGCGCCTGTTCCCCCTGCTGCTCGTCCTCCTCTGCGCCTGCGCGGGCCCGTCCGCCACGGCCGGAGACAAGGGCGGGCTCGTGCCGCTGCGGCTCGACGCCGCGGACCTGTCGCGCGCGTACACGCCCCGGCGGCTCGCGCTGCTCGTGGGCGTGTCGTCCTTCGATGATCCGCAGTGGCGCGCCCTGCGCTTCTCTTCCAAGGACGCCAGCGACCTGGCGGCGGCGCTGAAGGATCCCGCGCGAGGCCACTTCGACCAGGTGCGCGTCCTCACGCGTCCGGAGGAGACGACCCGCGACGCCATCCTCGCGGCGCTGCGCCAGCTGCGGCGTGAAGCCACCCGGCCCGACGACGTGGTGATGGTGTACCTGTCCGCGCACGGCACGCTCGCGCGCGACGGTCGTGGAGAGCTCACGCGCTACCTCGTCACACGAGACGCGTCCTACCGAGCCATCCCGCAGACGGCGCTCTCCATGGACGCGCTGAAGGCGGAGTTCGAACAGCTGCCCAGCCGGCGGCGGCTGTTGGTGCTGGCCACCTGCCACAGCGGCAGCGGCAAGTCGCTGCTGCCCCACGAGTTGGAGGTGGAGCTCGCGGGCATCAAGTCCGGCTTCTACGCGCGCCCCCTGGAGGAGTCGTCCCGGGCGTCCATGGTGTTCGCCGCCAGCGACTGGGGCGAGACAGCGCGCGAGGACGAAGGCCTGCGCAACGACATCTACACGTACTTCCTCATCGAGGGCCTGGGCGGAGCGGCGGATCGCAACGCGGACGGCGCCGTCACCGCCACGGAAGCGCACGACTATTCGCGCCGCCGCACCTTCGCCTTCACGGAGGGCCGCCAGCGACCGTCCGCCGAGATCATGGAGGTGGGCGCGGATCCGGTCATCCTCGCCGGCCGCATCGACCGCACGGGCCAGCCGGAGCTCTTCTCCTACAACCCACGCCTGGACGGCTTCCTGCTCAAGGTGGACGGCGAGCCGCGCCTGGAGCTGCCGGGAGGCGCCGCGGTGGGCCCGGGCCGGCGCACGGTGGAGCTCACCAAGGGCGACGCTGTCCTCGTGCGGCGCGAAGTGGACGTGGCCCGGGGCGAGCGCCTGCCGCTGGAGCGACTGCTGTCGGACGCCATCCCGCGCCGCGCGCTGTCGCTCGTGGGCGGGATGATGTCCTTCGCGGACGGCAGGAGCCGGCGCGAGCTGTTGCCCGCCGCGCCCCAGGTGGGCGTGGTGCTGCGGCTGGAGGATCTGCCACTCCAGAACCTGGGCCTGATGGTGGACATGGGACTCGGACGCGGGCGCGAGAAACTCCAGGTGGCGCCCGGCAGCGAGGTGCCCTTCGGCTACACCACGCTCACGCTGGGCGCGGCGGTGCCGTACCTGTGGCGCTGGGAGCGATTGACGCTGTTCGCGGGTCCACGTGTGGCCGCGCTGTACCTGGGCAGGTCTTTCGACGTGGAGGCCTATTCGGGAGGCCAGCGCTACTTCACCGTCAGCCCCGGTGTGGTGGGCGGACTGGCGTGGCGCCTGGGGGAGCGATTGGAGCTCACCGCCCAGGGCCACGGGATGGTGACGTACGTGGTGGTGGACGGACAGGGACAGGCCGTGGGCTTCATCGGCGGAAACGCCGGCGTGGGGTACCGCTTCTGATGCGCCGCCAATCCCTGTTCCTGACGCTGTCGTCGCTCGGCCTCCTGGGCGCGTGCGGAAGCCTGGACAACGAGCCCTTCCGCGCGGGCACCGTGCGAGGCCGGCTCACGGAGTTCGACCCCGCCGTCGCGCTGGTCTCCGTGGTGGGCGCGCCCGGCGTGCGCAGCGGCGTGGACACACAAGGCCGCTTCACGTTGGAGGACGTGCCCGCGGGACCGGCGGAGCTCTTCGTCGTGGCCACCGAGGAACTGGCCGCGCGAGTGCCGCTCACCGTGCAGGGAGGCCAGTCCGTGGACATTGCGGACGTCTCGCCGCGCACCGCCGGCACCTTCTTCGTGAAGTTCCATGTCCGGGGCAACCGGAAGCTGACGGACGCGAAGGCCATCGTGGACGGCACGCCCATCGAAGCCTCCGGGCTCGACGACAAGGCACCCCACCGTCTGGGGCCGCTGCCAGAAGGTTGTTACGGCGTGAGCGCCTCCGCGCCCGGCTTCGCCTCCACGTCCGTCCAGGACTGCGTGGACGAGGGCAAGCAGACGGTGCTGAACGTGGAACTCATCCCCGAAGGCTCCTCGGGCGAGGAGCGCTGCGCATTCGCGGGCTGTGCCGATGACAGCCATGCCGCGATGGATGGCCGCGACGTCGAAAACTCCGACGAAAGCCATTGAAAGACATCGCCAGGCCGCGACGTCTTCCGCTGTGAATCAAGCTTTCCGCAAAGCCACACATATCCAGACCGCGCGTCGCCTCGCACTTCGCCGCCCGTCTGGAGTTGTGGCCACCCCGCGATTCTCCGGGTCTTTCTGACAACGAGGCACTCCGCTCCCCGAGCGGCCCCCCACCGCCTCGTTTCACAGGAGGATGACCATGCGTATCCCGACCGCTCGCTCTTCCGCGGCATGGATGGTGTTGTGCGCGACGATGCTGTCCCTGGGCTGCGGAGGCCCCACGGAGGCGGAGGATCCGTCGCTCGTCTCGGGCGATGACAACCTGGGCGGCGCCGCCGGAGAAGCGCCCGCCGCGGATGGCGGCACCGCGCCGGGAGGCAACACGGGAATCACCCTCTGCCACATTCCGCCCGGCAACCCCGCCAACGCGCACACCATCACAGTGGGCGTGCCCGCGGTGGCCGCGCACCTGCGCCACGGCGACACAGTGGGCGCCTGCGACGACGAAGGCGAACCGCCCACGGACGGTGGCACCAGCGAGCCCGACGCGGGCACGACGGACGGCGGCTCGGGTGGTGGCATCGATGCCGGTCCCCAGTGCACCCCCGAAGGCGGCGAGTGCTCCACCGAAGGCGACGAGACCTGCTGCAATTCGCTGTCGTGCCAGGAAGGCGGGTGCTGGCCGGTCATCGGCTGACACAGCGCCGTGGCCGGTCCGGACGCGGGAGGGTCTCCTCCCGCGTTCATCCCCGATTCCAACAAAGGCTTACAAATGAAGACCCTGCGACACCTGACCTCCACCCTGCTGATGGCCACGGGGCTCCTGTTCCTCGCGGCCTGCGGCGACAGCGGCAAGGCCCACGTCACCCTGAAGCTGACCGACGCCCCGGGCGACGGCATCGAGAAGGCCGTGGTGACCATCTCGAAGGTCTACTTGAAGGGCAGCGTGGAGGGAGAAGACGGCAAGGGCGACGTGGTGCTCCTGAGCGAGCCCGTCACCACCGACCTGCTCACGCTGGCCAACGACACCGCGGACCTGGTGAAGGACGCGGAGGTGCCGCCCGGCACGTACAAGGAGCTGCGCTTCGTCATCACCGGCGGCTACATCCAGGTGAAGCAGGACGGCACGAGCCGCATCTTCGCCACCTCCGCCAACTACGAGGGCCTGCCCGACGGGGCCCAGGTGGACGGAGACCTGCAGATGCCGAGCGCCAGCAGCTCCGGCCTCAAGGTGAAGTTCGACAAGGACGCGGACGTCACCATCACCAGCGATGACGACCAGAAGGTCATCCTGGTGGACTTCGACGTGGCGCAGAGCTTCGGCAAGGAGGCCGGCAACTCCGGCAAGTGGGTCATGCGGCCCATCATCAAGGGCGCGGACATGGAGTTCTCCGGCAACGTGGAGGTGACGTTGGAGGCGGGCAGCGTGTCCCTGCCCATGGGCTTCCCGCAGCTGGGCAGCTTCGCCGCGGTGCTCATCAACGCCGACGGCAGCCGCGAGACGCTGTCCTTCCGCGCCAGCACGGCCACCCGCTACGTGGCGGACTTCAAGTACCTGCTGCCCGGCACCTACCAGGTGGACCTGGTGGCGCCCGCGGGCGTGTCCTTCACCACGGACATCGCGCGCCCGGCGACCGCGACGGTCAGCTCGGGCGCGGAGTCCGACGTGCACTTCGTGCTGACGTCCTTCGACGTCGAGTAGCAGTCCCCAGGTTCAGGCCGCCTTCTCGCCCGACTGCGCCTGGGCGGCCTGGACCTCGAGGGCGATTTCGATCTTCTCGCCCACCAGCACGCCGCCCGCCTCCAGGGCCTGGTTCCACGTCAGTCCGAAGTCGCTGCGGTTGATGGACGTCTTGGCCTCGAACGCGGCCTTGGTGTTGCCCCACGGGTCCTTGGCGATGCCCAGCTGCTCGGCCTCCAGGACGACCTCGCGGCTGATGCCGCGGATGGAGAGCTGACCCGTCACCTTCAGGTGCTTGCCGGAGGGCTCCACCTTCGTGCTCTGGAAGGTGATGGCCGGGAACTTCTCCACGTCGAAGAAGTCCGGCGAGCGCAGGTGGTTGTCTCGCTGGTCGACGCCGGTGCTGATGCTCGCCGACTCGATGGAGACAGAGACCGCCGAGGCCGCCGGGTTCGCGTCATCCAGGGTGAGGGTGCCGCCGAACTTCGTGAAGCTGCCGCGCACCTTCGCCACGACCATGTGGCGGACGCTGAAGTGGATGCCCGTGTGCGTGGTGTCGATGTTCCAGGAGGTGGTGGCCATGGTCGTCTTCCTTGTCGTGTGCGCCGCGGCAGCGGCGGTGTGTTTCAACGAGGCGTAAGGTAGCGGCCCCCCACGTTCCCGATTAGACGGGACGAACAGGATGCACTGTTCCACGGCTGGAACAGTCCTGCGCCTGCTCGAGGGAAGGGCCATGGACCTCAACGAACTCCTCATCTTCGCCCGGGTGGTCCAGGCGGGCAGCTTCACGGCGGCGGCGAAGGCGCTGCGCATGCCCAAGTCCACCGTGAGCCGCAAGGTGTCCGAGTTGGAGGAGCGAGTAGGCGCGCAGTTGCTCCAGCGCACCACGCGCACGCTGCACCTGACGGAGGTGGGCCGCGCGTACTACGCGCACTGCGAGCGCATCGTCGCGGAAGCGGAGGCCGCGGAGCTGGCGGTGACACGCCTGCAAGCAGGGCCATACGGCCTGCTGCGCGTGACAACACCCCTGTCCGTCCATTTCCTCGCGCCACTGGTAGCGCGCTTCATGGAGAAGTACCCGGACGTGCAGGTGGAGCTGCTCTGCACGGACCGGGCGGTGGACCTGTTGGAGGAGGGCTTCGACCTGGCGGTGCGCGCCGGTCGGCTGCCGGACTCGTCGTTGATGGCACGGCGGCTGGGGGACATTGAGTGGCTCGTGGTGGCTTCGCCCGGCTATCTCCAGGCGCGGGGCGCACCGAAGGCGCCAGCGGACCTGGCGAAGCACGACTGCCTCTTCTTCGGCAAGTCGGTGCAGGGAAACGTCTGGACGCTGCACGCGGGCGGGCGCTCCGTCGAAGTGAAGGTCTCCGGGCGGCTGGTGGTGAACGAGCCGGACATGCTGCGCGCGGTGACGTCATTGGGCGCCGGGGTGGCGCTCATCCCGGGCCAGCAATGCATCGAGGACCTGGCGTCCGGGCGGCTCCAGCGCGTGCTGCCGGACTGGAGCTCCACGGGCGCGCCGGTGCACGCCGTCTACCCGCCCACGCGCCACCACGTGCCCAAGGTGATGGCCTTCGTGGAGGTGCTGCGCGAGCACTGGCCCCACAACCAGGAAGCCTTCAAGCGGGCGAAGCGCTGAGACAGTGCCGGCGTTTCGTTCCGCGGATGGAACGATGTGTCCCGAGGTTCGTGTCTGGCCAAGTGGCGTTTGGAAGCGCATGTTGTGTCTCGAAAGGAAGCACACACCATGATGAACGTTCGCCCTTCCGAAGCACGCGGTCACGCCAACCACGGCTGGCTGGATTCGCATCACACCTTCTCGTTCGCGAGCTACTTCGACCCCGAGAACATGGGCTTCCGCTCCCTGCGCGTCATCAACGAGGACCGCGTGCAGTCTGGCGAGGGCTTCGACACGCACCCGCACCGGGACATGGAGATCATCACCTACCCGCTGAGCGGCGCCATCGCGCACCGTGACAGCACGGGAGGCCAGGGGCTCCTGCGCGCCGGTGAAGTGCAGCGCATGACGGCCGGCACGGGCGTGATGCACAGCGAGATGAACGGCTCCAACGAGGACGTCCACTTCCTGCAGATCTGGATCATCCCGGAGAAGAAGGGCCTGAAGCCGGAGTATGAGCAGAAGTTCTTCCCGGAGAAGGACCGTCAGGGACGCTGGCGCGTGGTGGTCAGCCCGGACGCCCGAGACGGCAGCCTCACGGTGCACCAGGACGTGCTGCTCAACAGCACGCTGCTGAGCCCGGGAGAGAAGGCGGAGTACACGCTGCCCAAGGGGCGTCACGCCTGGGTGCAGATCGCCAGGGGCACGGGCACGCTCAACGGCGTGGCCCTGAAGGCCGGTGACGGAGTCGCCGTGTCCGACGAGTCGAGCCTCGTGCTCACCGCCTCCGAGCCGCTGGAGGCCCTGCTGTTCGACCTGGCCTGATGCGCCGGCCACGAAGAAGGCCCCCGGATCCCTGAGTGGATCCGGGGGCCTTGTCGTTTCTACGGAGTGAACGAGGTGGGGTTGGGGACGGGAGGAATGGTGACGGACTGTCCGTACACCAGCGCGTTGCCCGTCACCGTGCCGGTGGCGTTGAGCTTCGCAGCATCGAGCAACGTTCCCCGGATGCCTTGAGCGTTGAACGTGCAGGGGGACGAGGACGAGCAGTCATAGGCCACGAGCTTCGCGCCGTTGCTGGAATATACGGCGATGTCCTTGGCCGTGGTGGTGCCGGAGTGCATGAAGAAGTGGCCATCGCGAGGCTGGTAGCTGCTGACGTTTTCGACGCGAGGGCCCGGCGAGACGGATTGCCACAGGCGGAAGTTGCGTTTGCACTCAGCGGCGACGGTGTTGCGGATGAGCATGTTGCGCACCTTGGTGTCGACGCAGCCGTCCTCGTTGCCGCGGAAGTAGCTGTCCTCCAGGACGACGTCGCTGGCGGTGCTCTCTCCGTCGATGCCGTCCCCTTGGGTGTAGCCCGTCTGCATGCCGGTGACGTTCATCACCGTGGCCCGGCGCAGGGTGACGTTGTTCGTGGTGTCGTAGAGGGCGATGCCCACGGGGTAATCACTCCCCTGCCCGCCAATCTGCTCCGGCTCCATATCGACGTAGACGTCCTCCACGAGCGACTGGTTCGTCCCGGACGCGAGGAAGATGCCGCCGCGAGTGAACTGGAGGATCATCGCGTCGCGGATGGTGAGGTCGGTGAAGGCGGTGGAACTGGAGCGTTCCACGTCCACGCAGGTGGCCACGTTCTCCGCGCGGAACTGGCTGAGCGTGACGTGGGCCACGGACGTCGCGGCCTTGAAGCTGAAGCAAGTGCCCACGTGGCTGAACTCCAGGTTGTGGAACACCAGGTTGCTGGCCTTCACGGTGAAGGCCACGGGCCCCGTCTTCGCGCGAGTGGAGGCCTGGAAGGTGGACTGGAAGATGGGCCGCCCCTCCACGCCCTTGATGGTGACGGGGGCGCCCAGGGCGCCGCCCTGGGACACGGTGGTGCCGGTGCCGTAGGTGCCCCCGTGGATGCACACCATGCCGCCGGGGCCCACCGCCTGGATGAAGGCATTGAGGTTGGAGAGCGTGCCCGCCGTCTGCGCCGTCAGGCCGTCCTTGGAGCCCGCGCCGGTGACGGTGATGTGGCGGACGGAGGAGCCGGAGCACTCGTCCGCGATGGGCGTGGCGGACAGGCCGTTCGAGTACCCGGAGGTCGTGTCCCCCGTGGAGCCCTTGATGCGAACGTGGAACTCGTACTTCGTGCCGTTGGTGAGTCCGGTGACGGCGTAGGTCGTGGAGGTCCCCGCGCCCCGGTACACCCAGGAGCCGGAGCCCACGCGGAACCGCACCTGGTAGCCCTGGGTGCCCGCAGGGCCCGCAGTCCACTTCAGCGTCACCTGCCCGTCGCCGGGGACGGCTTCGAGCAACGTCGGGGCAGCCAGGGCCGCCTGGGAGACCTCGCCGGTCTCATCCAGGTCCGGAGTCAGGTCATCCTGCGGACCACAGGAGAGGGACAACAGGAAGGCGCCAGCGAAACACAGCACACGGTGTCGAGCGAAGGCGAATTTCTTCATTTCCCCGTTTTATCAGGGATCCCACTGGATGCGGTAGGAGCAGGCATGTCCGTCGAAGTCGAACGGTTCCACCCGGAGGCTCCGGGCCCCGGCCTTGGCCAGTCCCGCCTCGATAACGGCGGCCTGCGGTAATGTCATCACAACGCCACGGCCGTCCACCAGCCCCGACGCAACATCAATCAAGCCTGTCTGTCTTTCCCAGGCACCGGAACTGCGTCGGAGTTCTGGGATTGCCCGGCTCCAGGGAACTCCCTGGGTTCAAGCCTCAGCCGCCCCACCGGATGCGGTAGGAGCAGGCGTGGCCGTCGAAGTCGAAGGGCTCCACGCGAAGGTTCTTCGCGCCGGCACGGGCAAGGCCCGCTTCGATGAGACCACGCAGGTAGCCCGGGTTCCCGTTGCACTCGTTGACGCGGATGATGTGGTGCCCGGGGCCCTGGGTGAGCAGCTCCGACTTCATGTAGTTGTTGACGGTGGAGAAGCTCTCCTGGATGCGAACCACGACGCGCTCGGGCCCGAAGATGGGCCACATGGACACGAGCGACTTGCCGAGCACGGTCTGCTCCATCCCCTGGATGATGCCGATGCCCAGGCGCCGGTAGCCCTCGCCCATGTCGAGCTGCGGGTACAGGTGCTCGACGGTGACGCGAATGGCCTCCGCGAAGGTCTTCCGAGGGGTGTGGTGCGGAGACTGAGCATCCAGGTCCAGGCCCACGTCCTTCAGCTTCGTCCGAAGCTCCGGAGTGAGCCGATCACCAATGGAGCGGAACACCCCCTCCACCGTGTGGCGATAGACGATCTCTTCTTCCACGAAACACCCCGGCCCAAACCCGGCGGTCCCATTCCGCCGTGTCGCAAAGAAGCCTACCCCATCCCCCCGACAAATCCGAAGCCCCCTGGGGCTACGACCTGGGTCTGAGACGTCCCACCGATGTTTCACGGCTAGCCACGTTGTTTCACAATGCATGTATTGCGTGATTTCAATGACTCAGCTGGGTCCGAGTGACCTCGGCGCGCTTCTCTGGGGCAAGAGGCTCACTGTCGGACTCGGAAAGTGAAGGAGGCGCACCGGACGGCGCGGCTTTGCGCTTCTTCGGCTCCCTGCGCCGCCGAGCGCCTTTACCACCGCGTCGACGATGTCGCGAATGAGAGCTGCGCGCTTGTCGGCGTGATTTCCCGGTTCCCCTGCGTGCTGGCTGCCGAGAATAGTAACAACGGATATCCAGTCCTATGACCGGGTGAAGTCTGTGGGTTGGTAATGGAACTTCGCTCGAGCCTTCGGCACGGTGAATCGCCAACGAATCCGGATCCGGTGGCAGTTGGCCCATTTCTGCCAGGCCTGCGTTTCGCAGCGGAGCTTGTCGAGCGTGGGGATCCGCCTCCCCCCAAGCACTGACGGGAGAGCAGGGAAATCTCCACCTCCGCCTGATTGAGCCAACTGCCGTGGACGGGCGTGTAATGTGGAGTGAATCGACGCCAGAGCCGACGCCCTGCACGTACGCCGTACCGCACCTCCAGCGCATGGCGGCTGTGGGTACTGAGGTTGTCCAGCACCAGGTGAATGGTGTTCGCCTCCGGGTACCTCTTGGCGATGTCCTGGAGGGCTTCGGCAAATGCCGGACTCTTTCTATTGGGTGTGGCCTTTACGAAATGCCACCCCGCCTTGGGCTCCACCGTGCAGAAGAGATTGGCCGTGCCACAGCGGAAGTAGGCGTAGTCCCGACGTGCCTCACGCCCGGGGCTGGCAGGCGATGCTGGGCGTACCCACTCCAGCAACTGCACGGGCCGCTCATCGAAGCAAACAACGGGTTCCGTAGGACACAGGGGCCGCTGGTACAGCGCCAGCACGTCTTCCATTCGCTCGGCGTATTGGGCGTCCAACTTTGGCACGCACCACATTTTCCCGCCACGGCTTCAAGTCATGCCGCAGGAGGAGCTCGCGCACGGTTTCTCGCCCAACCTTCGGAACCAGGCCCCGGCGCACCGCTTCCTGCGTAATGAGGCGGACCGTCCAGCGGGCACGCCCCTCGGGTGAGCATCACCCGGTTCGGTGGACAGGTTGACTACGCTGCCTGCCTCTGCGCCTCAGCCGTCCTCTCGTACTCAGCGGGACTGACATAGCCGAGCGACGAGTGACGGCGCCTGCGGTTGTAGAACACCTCGATATATTCGAACAGCACAAGCCGGGCCTCCTCGCGCGTCCGGAAGCTGCGCGGATGGACGAGTTCCATCTTCAGGCTACTGAAGAAGCTCTCCACCACGGCATTGTCCCAGCAGTTGCCCTTGCGACTCATCGAGCAGGTAATGCCGCTCGTCGCCAGTCGCTCTCGGTAGTCGTCGCTGGCGTACTGACTGCCCCTGTCGGAGTGATGCAGCGCGGGTGCCTCCCGCCCCGCGAGCGCCATGTCGAGCGCGGCGAGGACCAGCTGCCGGTCGATGGACTCACTCATGATCCAGCCCACGACGCGGCGACTGAAGAGGTCGAGCACCACGGACAGGTAGAGCCAGCCCTCAGCAGTCCAGACGTAGGTGATGTCACCTGCCCAGGTGCAATTGGGCGCGGGAGGGAGGAAGTCGCGAGCCACGATGTTGGGAGCGACAGGATGCGCATGCTTGAGAGTCACCCGCTTTCGTGGACAGGTTGACTACGCTGCCTGCCTCGGTGCCTCAGTCGTTCGCTCGTACTCGGCTGGGCTGACATAGCCGAGTGAGGAGTGACGACGCCTGCGGTTGTAGAACACCTCGATGTATTCGAATAGCGCGAGCCTCGCCTCCGCGCGCGTCTTGAAGTTGCGCGTGTAGACGAGTTCCAACTTCATGCTGCTGAAGAAGCTCTCGACGACGGCATTGTCCCAGCAGTTGCCCTTGCGACTCATCGAGCAGGTGATGCCGCGCTCGGCGAGCCGCCGCCGGTAGTCCTCGCTGGCGTATTGACTCCCTCTGTCAGAGTGATGGAGCGCAGGGGCCGTCCGTCCAGTGAGCGCCATGTCGAGGGCGGCGAGCGCCAGTTGCCGGTCGATTCTCTCGCCCATGCTCCAGCCCACGACGCGGCGGCTGAAGAGGTCGAGGACGACGGCCAGGTAGAGCCAGCCCTCGGCGGTCCACACGTAGGTGATGTCGCTAGCCCAGATGCGGCCGGGCCCTGGCGGCAGGAAGTCGCGGGCCACCTCTCGGGTGAGGGTGGAGGGCGCCTTGCCGAGACTCTTGGCAATAGCGCGCAACGTGTGTCCGGCGCAGAGGCCACGGGAAATCTCCTCACGTTCAGCCGCCGTGAGTGCGTCCGGACGACGCTTGCGTGCAGCGGGAGCAATGCCGCCTCGGGCCGCCAGGTAGCCGAAGACGGATGCAGGGGCTTTACCGAGCGCGCGGCCGATGTCGCTCAGAGACTGCCCCTCCCTCCATTGCTTCCACAGCTCCGCACGCTCACTCGGAGTGAGCCCCCTCCTCTTCGCTACTTGCATGCCGACAACCTCTCAACCGGAAGAACTCAGGGTTTTGCACTCACCGGTTGAGTGTGCCGCCGCATTTTTTAACAGGTCGCGCTCCATCTCGAGTTGGCGCACGCGCTTGCGCAGTTGAGAGAGCTCCGCCCGCTCCTCACTGGCGAGCGCGCCGGGCTTGCCTTGTCCCCGGTCCGCCTTGGCCTGCTCCACCCACTTGCGGAAGGCGGTCTCCGTCAGGTCCAGGTCCCGCGCGACTTCCGCGATGGGCTTGCCCTCCTCCAGCACCAGCTTCACCGCCCCGGCCTTGAACTCCGGGCTGAAGCTACGTCGCTGCCGCCTCTGCTGCTTCTTGCTCTCCGACATCGAACACCCTTCCATCACATTGGGGGTGTCCACGGAAGCGGGTGACGCCCACCGTCCCTCCAGCCGCCCCATGCCGAGTCCATCTCGTCAAGGTAGGCGCCCAGCGCCCCGTTCAGCTGGCGCAGCTGTGCTGGTGTCAGCCTGACCGTAGAATCTGGCGGCCACCCGGATTCAAGTGACTGGGTAGTTAACCCACCTGTCCACCGAATCCGGGCAAGTGCACCCTGAATGAGGCAGGCTTCAAGTCCAAGCCGACCCTCGCACAAGTCATTCGGCAAGCTGGCTGACTGCAATGCCCGCACGCCCGAAGCTTAAATTCGCGAAAAAACCGAAGACGCTGCCAAGCGCAATGCCGAAGGCTGGTACATTCAATGCGGCTATGCAGTTTCGTCCGACTGAACACCGCTGTCGCACTCCAACTCCAGAGAGAAATGCGCCCAACTTCCACTCATGAGTTTGAAGGCCCCATCGAATCCAACGATAGTACGCTCTACGTGTGCTGACGGGGAGTTGCATGACCAAGCTGAAGCAGGGGGCAGAGATGACCCAGGACGTCCATCCGTTAGGCGCGTCTGCCACTGAGGTCGCCACTCACCCTCAGTTGCTCTCTGACTACGCACCGCTGAATCCAGATGGTGCTCTGCCTCCCGCCGTGGACAAGGAGCTGGTCCGCCGCGTCTACGAGAAGGTTGGCTTGTCTCTACTAGCCAACCTCACCGGTCCCGACAGGCAGGCACCATCTCCGCGCAGCCCAGCGTACATTGTGCTGAGGAACCGTCTCAATCTCCCCGGGTTCCGCCAGCACCTGAGGCAGACCTCTGTGCCCACGAGCCACAAGGGGGAGAAGGTCTGTGGCTTCGAACTCAATCTTTACTTTCATCTATGCCTGAAAGCGCGCGGTGTGTATGGCCAATCCATCAAACCAGCGGAGAGTCTGCGCAACGGGATCCCTTATCTGGACCCGAAGGAGTTCGCCCGGCTCGTTAAGCGTCACTGCAGGCCGCTGCGGACCACTGGCGCACTCAAAGCATACTCCGACAAAGAGTATCTAGCGCTCTTCGTTCTAGCATTCGGGCTCTTGCAGCCGGAGGATGCACCCGCCTTGGTCCGCCCCTTGCTCTCGCTCGGGGCAGGCTTCCACGAGTTCTTCAAGGTCCGGCCGGTTCCTTCCGTGGCGAGCCCCACGAGGCCGCGACTTGGCCCGGAGGTCGTGCCCCCCCACTTGCAGGTCCAGTTGCACTCCTCGGTAGGGACGACGCAGGAGCCCTCTTCAGCTGCGAGTTCGTCTCTCATCGAGATTTCGCCCGAGCAAGTCTTGGTAGAAGAAGACTTCGGGCGTCGACTTGACGAATTCGAGCAAGCACGAGGCGCGCTTCACGCGCTGCTAGAGATCGAGCTGCCCTGCGCCCCAGCGGCTGCGACCAACCTGATTGCCCTGCGCGAAGCTGTCGCCGGGTGTGAGCAAGCGCTCCTCCAATTGCAGCAAGCAGCAAACAAGACGGTAGCCCAGTGGCGCTCGCTCCGGATGTCCCTGAAACAACTCGGCGCTGAGCCGCCGCCTGAGCCTGCGATAGCAGAGGACTTCGCGCGGCTACACCCCTGGCTTGTTTCCGAGAACGCTGTGTTCCGACACCAGCTCCAGGAGCGCCAGCGTCACATCCACGAGCTAGGAGCGCGGTTGCAGCAGGCTTGCTTGGACCTTGATGGCTCCGCGCTCGGTAGTGACGGCATCTTGGCCCGAGAGGCCCTGGATGGCGTCCAGGCTGCACTTGAGACCTACAGGCTCGAGGCCGCATGCGAGGGACTGACCCTATTCCAACAGCGGTTACAGGAGTCAGTGCAAGCCCTCTCAACCGCACTTCAGCGGCTGGAGGCAGCCCGGACTGGGGCCGACCAAATCTGGCAGAGCGCAACACAGGCCGGCCTTTCCTTGCAACGCTTTGAGGCGCGAGAGGCCACCTCCATTGTCGAGCGCGAGCAGCAGGCGCGCTACTTAGAGCAGTGGACGGCCGCAATCGAACATCAGCTCAAAGAGAAGCACGAAGCGGACGCCCGGGCAGTCGCCGAAGCTGTCGCGACCGCCATGCCTTCGTCGCACGATGCTGTCTGGGAGCAGCCCCTTCGCCGTCCCCAGATAGAGGAGGATGCGGTGATCCTTGCCTGTACGCGAGGGCAGAAGCCCGATATTTGGATGGCGCTCGACAATCCTGAGGCTGTGCCCCCCATCGTCTATCTGGAGCGGCTGACTCAGTTTCGCCTCCGCGCGGCTGAGGTGGACGAGGTGCTCAGTCTGCTGGGAATCGAGGGAGGGGACACGAGCGCACGGAGCAGCCGCGCCGCGCTGGCTGGATGGCTGTGGACGCTCATCCGCAAGGACGTCGAACTCCGGAAGGATGTCGAGTCCAGCCCCCCGCAGCTCGCCGTTGCTGGGCGGCTCTGTGACGCCCTGGCCGGAGAGGGGGAGGCCGAGACCGCCTTTGTCCTGGCCCACTGTCTGTCCTCGACTGAAAGTCTTGGGACCATCCTGGACACGCTCTATCTCAAAGTAGCCCAGAAGGGCGCCGCAGCGCGTTCCCGGATCCTAGTATTCATGCCAAGATGGGAGCCCTCGGGACAGCCGCCACCGAATGCCCCTCGTGCTTGGCTAGTGGCGCTCTCAATGGTCGAGGCGGCGTTGGCGGCGCCCGAGGACCTGGAACGCAAGGACCGAGCGGCGGCGCTCATTAACGCTCTACCTAGAAACCCGACCGAACTGGCCCAGCTTCTGGCGGACGCACTTGAGCACGGAGGGGAAGCTGTTGCCCAGAGCGGGGGCTCGTCAGCAAAGCTGATTTCGGAACTTGGCACCTGGTTCTCCAACGTGCAGAAAAACCAGGACCGATGGAGAAATTGGAACCTGCGCTCCTTCGAAGAGGGCTTCATAGAGTCTATCCGCCAGCAGATTCCACTCATCGAGCAGGCCCAGTCTCCGCAAGCGCTTGAGGCCATTGAGTTCCAGGAAGTGCGCGAGAAGAAGCTGCGCAGCCTCATTTGGGAGTCCGCCAAGGGCAAAGAGGACCCCACCCAAGGAACTCGGTTTCAGAAGTTTGTTGCTGAACTCCAGGGCTACGATCGAGCGCTGCGAGACATCGTAGAGGCACGGCGTGCGGAGCTGACCACCCACTCTCACGCGGAGGAAGCTCGCGAGCGGTTGCGGAATCACCTGCCACTGATGTCTGTGCATCAATCTCTAGTCGCACGCTGTGTTCTTGGGGGGGTGAAGTGTGCGCCCGGTGAACACGAACACCTGGCCGGCGATCTCAGCTGGGACACAGAGTGGTTCTCGGTGCCGGGGCTACTGAAGGGGCTGGATGCCTCTTGCGCCCAGACTCGTAAGCAGCGCCTTCTGCTGGCCCGACAGCTCCTGGAGCGGGTGGTGGTTTCCTCCATGGGATTGGAGGAGCAGCCCATATTACGTGCCTACTTCGCGGCCCGCCTCGGAGATCAGCGAACATGCGGCCAGCAGCTCGGAGTGGCAGCGGCCCCCTTCATTCGCAAACTTGCGAAGTTCAACCACGATGCGCGTCTGGGGGAATTACGTACGATATGCGATCTAGCGGAAGATCTGCTGCGGCATGCCGCCCAGGAGGAGTACGACGCGTCCGCCGCCTCCCAGCTCCTAACAGACCTGCATCGTCGGCTCTCCGATGGGGAGCCGGGGGACATCGACACCGAAGAGGCTATGCGGCTGCTGTCGGAGCTGGGCGTCGGGGTCAGTAATCAAGCCGAGCAGAACCGTGTCGCAGCCAACCAGCTCCACATGCGGGTGAATGCGCTTGAGGAGGCAGGCAAGCTTCATTCTCCCCTCGTGCGCCGGTGCATTACTCTAGGCAAGGCAGCCATGGCCGACAGCCGCTTCGTCTTGGCTTTGGAGGCGTTCCGCCTTGCCATCGACCACGCCGCCGACAATGACGACACCGGTAAAAGCGCGCTCAAGGCGTTTCTCGACAAGATGGGGAGCTTCGAGAGCACGGAGGAGACGGACACCGAGAGTCGGCGCCCCGCATTTCACCAAGCCTTTGAGCGGCTCGAGCAGGACACCGCGCGCAAGCGGCAGGACTTCTTCGACGTCGCTGCACTTGAGAAACACTTGGAGCATATTAAGGGCTCTCTAGTGTCTGAGCAGTGGGACGCGGTTGCCGCTGGGCTTGAGCAGGCCAAGCAACAGCTAAGGGACTCTAAGCTCTGCAATGAGCCACCAGGGCTCGTCGTGCTGCTATCACCTCCCAATACGCCCCGGGCGATTCAACAGTCGGACCGCTTCACTGCGCTCCGCAAAGAATACACAGCCCTCGGCGCGGACCCGGCGCAGGTCGCTCGCCGCCTCGCCATTCTCCGTGAGTTCTCCGTACCCAGAGACGCCCCCGTCCAGCGCACTGCCTTTTTGGCTGAGCTTGCCCGGGTGCGGGCACTTGAGTACGCCTACGCGGGCGAAGGAGATGCCGCTCGCCAGTGCTGCGAGGTGGCGTTCTTTCTTCAGCGCCGTTGGGCAGTGGAGTGGCAGGTACGGAAGGTAGGCGTTCCCCGTCCGCCAGAGGATCCAATGCACGCGGTAGTGCTGCTGGTGGCTACCCATCTGCTCGCCCGCGTTCCAGTAGAGCACAAGGCCGCGTCCGCAGAGTGGCTCGCGCCATTCTTGAAAAACTCTTCCGTCACCCCCGAGCACCTGAAAGCCGCGTTGGCCGCAGACACTGCGCGCGAGCATCTCGCACGTCTGCTCGGCGTATGCTGGATGCTGCCGACGGACGACTCCGAGCGGGCCTTGGTCCAGAGCTTGCGGCGGATCAGCCTTTGGGAGGAGAGCCCGGGCTGGATCGCCGAGCACTTGGCGGGCCTGCTACGGACCGAGGCTGATCTCAATGCCCGCCGTCAGCTCAGCTATCTTCTCAGCTCCCATGTTGCCGAGGATCACGAGTGGGCGCTCGACTTCCTCGGCCATCTAGCCCGCTCCGGCCGTAGCGAGGAGGCCATGCCACATGGTGAACAGCAGACCTGGAACCTTGTCCGTAGCAACCTAGCCATTTTTGGTCGCTCCATCGGTGCCCAGCGTGTCACCCAGCGGGATCAGCTCCTGCGCCGTCTCCTACTCGCCCAACACTCCAAGCTGAGCAAGTCGTTTGCCGCAACCCTCGATGGTATCAAGGAAGCGCTCGTTGAGCTGAACGTCCCGAGCGATCCGCCCCAGCTCCATATCTTCCTGGAGGAGACACACGCCACGGTGGAGGGCTCCACGGTGGACTTCGTCCTTGCGCTTGAGAACCGAGGCATCGACATCATCGACGAGATGCGGGTCACCTCGCAGTCCCAGAGCCAGATTGTTGTGGGTGAAGACGAGCCCTTGCTTCTAACTAAGGACCTCCTTCATCCGCGCCAGACGACCATTTCCCGAGTGCAGGGCCGACTGCGCTCACCGGATGACCAAGGCAGCACCACCCTTGGCTTACGCATCACATATCGTAGCCACGACGAGCGCTCGTACGAGAAGCTGCTCAATGTTGTCATACCCACACGTGCGCGGACCGCCATCCCCGTGCTTGAGCGCGCCACTCTCAAACAGCTGTTCAGCGAGTCGGGCAACGAAGTCAGCAAGGTCGGCCAGAACTTCTTTGGCCGAGAGCGCGAACTTGAGGAACTTCAGCTACGTCTGTTAGACCAGGAACTACCCGAGGGACTGATTCTCATGGGAATGCGCCGGATCGGCAAGACCTCGCTCGCGCGCGTCTTCCTTGAGCGGGCTAAGGAGCGAGGCGCTGCGACCGCCTTCGTCGACTTCAAGCAGTACAGCGGTCGAGGGGATGGGCAGGAGTCTCCGCTGGCGCCATGGCGGACCTGCTCCTTCTTGGCCACCCGACTCCTAGAAAGCACTGTGGGGGGAACCCTCCTTGCGGCACGCCTAGGCTTCACGGGGTTTCGCTGGAAGCAGAATGTCCATCAGGAGTTCAGCAAGGCCCCGTTCCCAACAGACTTCCTGCGGGAAATTCTTGAGGAGATGGCGCGCCAGTTGGCGCCCCAGACCATGGTGGTGGTGGTTGATGAACTGGATTATCTCGTCAATTTCTGGGAGAGCTCGGCGCATCGGCGTGACGTCTATGATTTCTTCAACATGATGCGCTCGCTACTCTCACCAGGCGAGGGACCCCTACGAACATTCCGTTGGCTGCTATCAGGGTCGGACCGCTGCAGTTCCATGTTCGCCGACTACCAGAACCCGTTGCACGGAAGTATTAAGCAGCAGCCGGTACACAGTATGTCGCAGCAGGAGTGCGATCAGATCCTCCAGGAGCCCTTCGCCAGCCTGGAGGGACGGCCCATCACAATCAACGCCTCGGCGCTGCGGGAGGTTTTCGAGGTCACGGGTGGCTTCCCTTTCTTCGTGCAGATGCTCGGCAGCCGACTGTGTAACGTACTACTGGAGCGCCCTTCGGATCTCGTTAGCCGCTGGCATGTGCGCGAGGCAGTGCGGCGTAGCCTGCCCTCGGACAGCGTCGCTGAGGCCCCCGCACCGTATGACAAGGTGCTCGAGCCCATCAAGGATCATGGCGATCACCCACTGCTAGAGTACTTGCTGTCTCTGATTGCCCGAAAGACCTCTGAAGAGGAACCGCGAGTGCGCTATGAAGAGATGCTTCAGGCTTCGGAAGAACTGCTCGGAGCCGAACTGCCGCGCGCCCGGGTGATGGCAATGTGCAAGCTGCTTGCGGCATACAAAATGATTGCCATCGAGGATGAAAACGGCCGACTGTACTTTCGGATCCGATTCCCTCTCGTCCGGCGGTTGGTGCAGACCAAGTACGACTACTCACTCGCCGTGACTAAGGAACAGGCCTTGCGCCACCTCACTAATGCCGCCTGACACCCTTCCCCAATTGCTCTCGGCGGAGAATAAGCGAGAGGCACAGGACCTTGGATTGAAGATGGCCCGTGAGGAGGCGGGCGGAGCTCTGGTATTTGGCTGCGGCCTAAGCGGCCGGTACGAGATTTCTCAGCACGCGGCTCGCGAACTGCCCCGGAACAATAGGCACTGGGTGACCCTTGATGTAGCGACCGCGCCGCGGACCCCGAAGAAGTTCCTGCTCGCCCTTGCTTCCCGGATCTTCAAGCGACTGAAGCTGATGGCACCTGAGGACGCAGAGGATCTGCTGAGAAGTATTTTGGGGGAGGAGAGCCTCTTCCTTCAGCAGGAACTAGTGAAGGACGCACTACGAACCCTGAGCCCCGGTGACCAGCCGATCTTGTTCTTTCGAAACCTTGATGCGGTCGAGACTTCTCACCAGCAACTGGACAGTATCTTCGAGGCGTTGCGCGACATCCTCTTGGAGACTGGAGTCTACTGCTTCGTCACTAGCACCAAGGACATCCGCAAGTCCTCAGTGGGTGTGTCACACTTCGCGAACAACTTCACGACGCTTCGGCCTCATCCGGTAACGATAGAGGAGGTCGCGACTGCCTGGGGCAATGAGAACTGGCTTTCACCCGACGTCGCGGCCCGCGCCGTGGTCAAGGAATATGGTTTTGCGGAGCGCCGCGTCCATAAGGCGATGCAGGTTCTGCATCTACTGAAGGACCACTCCTCTGGGTGGGCAGCTCGATTGAAAGCCAATGCCTGCAGCGACTTTCCGCGGGAAGCCGAGAAGTTCTACAAACAGCTGGATCAGAGCAGCCAGCGGGTGCTGAAAAACTCGGTGCGCGGACAGGAAAGCGCGCCGGAGCATGTACAACTCATTATGCGGCACGACTGGGCCCGCTACATGTTGTGCGCCGTGTCTGACGAGTCAGTGGAGATCTATGACTCCCCACTTCTGGTATACGTGGAAGAGGAAC
The DNA here is from genome assembly GCF_003668935.1 of Corallococcus sp. AB032C. Classification (NCBI taxonomy): domain Bacteria; kingdom Pseudomonadati; phylum Myxococcota; class Myxococcia; order Myxococcales; family Myxococcaceae; genus Corallococcus; species Corallococcus sp. AB032C. The sequence goes on from NZ_RAWP01000001.1 coordinate 183,820, forward strand.
TGCTCAAGGAGTCGGCCAGTCAAGTAAGGGAGTCATCCTCTCAGTTCCGCGAGCGCGCGATGCCTCGACTTGGCGAGAGAAACTCCTCCATTGAGGTTAAGCCCGCTGGCGCCGACAGTAATGTCCCCCTAGCAAGTCTCCCCCTATCTAGGCCCCCAATGAGCCCGCTGCTTCCGACACCTGTTCATGATGCTTACCGCACCAATACGCTGGCCATCTGTGCCGGCTCGGGTCTTTCGCTCGGCAAAGATGTTCAGGGCAACTTCCCAACATGGCAGGACTTGCCCAAACGACTGCTTGATGCTTGCGAACGCCTAGATGTGCTCGATGCGGAACTTATTCAGACCAAGCGCGACTTCTTCAAGAACTGCATGCGTCTCGAGAACATGCTGGCGGAACTTGGTTCCTTGAGAACGGCACTCGACCGTGACTATCAGAGAGCGCTCAATGATATTTTTCGCCCCGTGACCTCTGCACCGGGTTCGGTACACCGAGCACTCTGTCAACTGGGAGTTCGCGCCCTTCTTACCACCAATTATGATTCGCTTATTGAAGAGGTGGGGGAGACGCCGCGTAGGCAAGTCTATACCTGGAACCATGCCGACCTTGCGCTCAGTGACCTGCGATCGAGCCGTAAAATTCTGTTCAAGATCCATGGGACCGCAGAGCGCCACGATACCGTAATCATGACCGAGCGTGAGTATCATGAGGTACGCGCCCATCAGTCATACCGCGCGGTTCTAAGCTATTTGCTCCAAGGCCACACGTTCCTATTTCTCGGCTATGGAATGAATGATCCGCTCGACCTCGACCTCGTACTGAAATGGAACGCGGAGGCATTCAGATCCTCGGCCCAACGACACTACGCATTGATGAAGGACCCAAGCGACAGTGACCGGGAACGCTACGATCGGGAGTACTACGTTCGCGTTATTCCATACAGCGATCATGCTCAGCTGCCGGATATCCTGGAGGAACTCCATCGCGTCGCGAGCCCTTAGTGTCTGTTGAAATGGAGCGAGCGGGCCGGTTCATCGAAGGAACAAGATGCCCGACCCGCAGTGCCGGTGCGCAGTAATCGTCCGGCCAATGACGTGTCGGAGCGCTTGAAAGCAAGACCCGGCCGTGCTCGGCAGGCGCCGCGAGTCCCAGCGGGGTGTGGCCAGGATGAGTCAGCGGCGCGAAGCCGCTTCCATTCTAGTGACAGCAACTCACCAATGCGCGCATGCAGGAGTGCGGTGAGCGTCAAGGTAGTTGTCGCGTGAAAGGGTCGGTGAGCGTCAAGGTAGTTGTCGCGTGAAAGGGTTCAGCCGATGCGCTTCAGCGCCTGCACTTCCGGTGAGGGGTTGAGGCGCACGGGGCCTGCTGGCGTCCAGTCGCGGGTGTCGCGGCTCCATCGCTCGGGGTGACGGGCCCGGCCGGGCACCACCTGGGCCCCCGTAGGCCAGCCGCCTGAGTTGCGACGCATCGCCATGAGACGTGAAGTGTCCAGCGTGGTAGCGCTGGTGGTTCCCTCCAAGCACGCCAAGGCGCGCCTCTATGCGCGGCACTTCGAGGGCAGCGTGCACAGCGCCCAGGTGGTGGCGGCGCTGCGTTACTTCCGCCGCAAGGTGGACCACCCGCTGCTAGTGGTGTGGGATAAACTGGGCGCCCACCGATCAAACGAGGTGGAGCGCTTCGTCGAGTCTCACTCCCGTGACTTCGCTTTGGAGGCGCTTCCCGACTACTCGCCGGAGCTCAACCCCGAGGAAGGCTGCAACAGCCAGGTGAAGCGCTCCATGCTCAACGCCACGTCCGGGGCGATAGCGGAACTGCGCCGCCAGGTGCGCTCTGCATTCGTACACCTCGGCTGCCATCATGCGGCCCTGCGTGGCTTCTTTGGCCACGCAGGGCTCTCACTTCGCGGACTTACCTGAAGGGGATTAGAGGCCGGCGAGGTTCTCCCTCGCCGGCCTCATGACCGACGAAGAGGATACTCTTCCGGCCCAGGGCGAGATTACGAAGGGCTGCCGCAGAACCGCTGTTGTCCAGGGGCAGGCGCGAGCCCGAGACGAAGAGAGAAAGAGGGCGTCCTACTGCTTCAGCATGTAGGAACGGGCTTGGCCCATGGGGCCCTTCGGCGTGGCGCGGACCTGCGATTCGAGCCACGCGCGCACGCGGCGAGGACAGGGGGCATTGTGCTGCGTTCGTAGCTCGCGGTGGCGGCGCTGCGCACGACGCCCGCGTAGCGCGGCAGGGCTTCCACCGGCCTGATCCCCCGGGCGACGCATCGCGCATGCATGCCCAGAAACGACAAAAGCCCCCGAGTCTTTCGACTCGGAGGCTCTTGTTCGGAGTGCCCAGGGCGGGATTCGAACCCGCACACCTTTCGGCGCCACCCCCTCAAGATGGTGTGTCTACCAGTTCCACCACCTGGGCTTTCGGCGGGGTCCATCTACCGGACCCCGTGGATTCACGCAACAACCAATTCAACGGTCGCGTGAATCCGATGCTTCCTGACGACTACGGCGCGGGCGTCGTCGGCGCGGGAGCCGGCTGGCCCTCCGCCGGCGGCGTCGCGGAACGCTCCTGCTCCACCGCTCCCGGAGCAGCAGGAGCCGGCGTCGTGGCTCCCGGGGTCGCCGGGGCCGTCTTCGCCGGCGGCGTCGCCACCGAACCCGCGGCCACGGAACCGCGCAGGCCCACGAAGGACAGGCCCAGCGAGGTCAGGAAGAACAAGCCGGCGCAGACGCCCGTCAGCTTGCTCAAGAAGGTCACCGCGCCGCGCCCACCGAAGGCGCTCGTCGCGGCGCCGCCACCGAGGGCGGAACCCATGCCGGCGTCCTTCCCCGGCTGCAACAAGATGACGAAGATCATGAACACGCAGAGCAGGACGTGCACGATCGTGAAGAAGGTCAGCATGGGTGTTCCAAACGCTCCGTGAAAAGAGGGCGCAACCTACACAAAGTGGTCAACGGGTGACAACTTCTAACGGGGATAACGGCTTCAGCCAGCCGCCTTCACGATGGCCACGAAGTCCGCCGCCTTGAGGCTCGCTCCCCCCACGAGCGCCCCGTCCACGTCCGGCTGCCCCAGCAATTCCGCCGCGTTGTCCGGCTTCACGCTGCCGCCGTACTGGATGCGGACCCGCTCGGCCGTCCCCTCGTCGTACATCCGGGTCAGCAGGCCCCGGATGGCCGCGTGGACCTCCTGCGCCTGCGCCGTCGTCGCCGTCCGGCCCGTCCCAATCGCCCACACCGGCTCGTACGCCATCACGAACGTCGCCACGTCCGCCCCGGAGAAGCCCTCCAGCGCGCCCCGCACCTGGCGCTCCACCACCGTGAGCGTCTGGTTCGACTCGCGCTCGGCCAGCGTCTCACCCACGCAGACGATGGGCGTCATCCCGGCGGCCTTCACCGCCTTCGCCCGCTTGTTCACCGTGGCGTCCGTCTCACCGAAGAACTGCCGGCGCTCCGAGTGCCCCACGATGACGTAGGCACACCCCAGCTCCGCCAGCATCGGCGCGCTGATTTCACCTGTGAAGGCGCCCGAGGACTCCCAGTGACAGTTCTGCGCCGCCAGTTGCAGGGGTGCCCCCTCCAGCGCGACGTGCAGGGGCTGCAACGCGACGAACGGAGGCGCGATGGCCACCTCCACCTTGTCGCCCATTGCCGCCACCGCGCCACGAAGCTCCCGCACCAGCGCGAGCGCTTCCGGCACCGTCTTGTTCATCTTCCAGTTGCCAGCGACGATCTTCCGACGAGCCATCGAGGTGTCTCCCCCGGTGCGTACCGCGTGGGTGCCCTACTTCGTCTCCAGCGCCTTGATGCCAGGCAGCGGCTGGCCCTCCAGGAACTCCAGCGACGCGCCACCACCCGTGGACACGTGGCTCATCTTGTCCGCGTAGCCCATCTGCTCCACCGCCGCCGCGCTGTCGCCGCCGCCAATCACCGTGACGGCGTCCTTGTTGATGGACATCGCCGCGGCCACCGAGCGCGTGCCTTCCGCGAACTTGTCGACCTCGAAGCGGCCCATGGGCCCGTTCCAGATCACCGTCTTCGCGTCGCGGATGCGCTGCGTGTACATCGCGCGCGTCTTGGGACCGATGTCCAGGCCGATCATGTCCGCCGGCACCACCTGATCCGGCGTCTCCTTCACCGGGCCCTTGCCGTCGATGTCCGCGCAGACGATGTGGTCGATGGGCAGCACCAGCGGCGTCTTCAGGCGCTTGGCCGTGTCCAGCAGCTTCGCCGCCAGCGCCAGCTTGTCGCCCTCCTCCACCCGGCTCTTGCCCACTTCGATGCCCTGCGCCTTCAGGAAGGTGTACGCCATGGCGCCACCCACGAGCAGCGCGTCCACCTTGGGCAGCAGGCTCTCGATGACCTTGATCTTGTCGCTCACCTTGGAGCCGCCCAGGATGGCCACGAAGGGCTTCTGCGGATTGCGCAGCACCTTGTCGCCCAGGTACTCGATCTCCTTGCGCATCAGGAGGCCGGCGGCCTTCTCCTTCACGAAGGGCACCATGCCGGCCGTGGACGCGTGCGCGCGGTGCGCCGTGCCGAACGCGTCGTTGACGTAGACGTCCGCCAGCGCCGCCAGCTCGCGCGAGAAGGCCTCGTCGTTCGCCTCCTCCTCCTTGTGGAAGCGCAGGTTCTCCAAGAGGAGCACCTGCCCCGCCTTCAGGTCATTCACCTGCTTCTTCACGTTGTCACCCACGCAGTCGTCCGCGTGGATGACCTCGTGCTTGCCGCCCAGCAGCTCCGCCAGCCTCTCCGCGACGAGCACGGTGGACAGCTTGGGGTCCGCCCCCTTGGGCCGACCGAGGTGGGACGCCAGGATGACCTTGCCGCCCATCTCCAGCGCGCGCCGGATGGTGGGGAGCGCTTCACGGATGCGGGTGTCGTCGGTGATGCGGCGCCCCTCCAGCGGGACGTTGAAGTCCACGCGGATGAAGACGCGCTTGCCGGTCAACTGCAGGTCATCGATGTAGCGGATCATCTTGGGTGTCCCTTGTGCCTGTCTCGGTCAGCCTGGGGTGCCGGTGCGGCGCGACTTACGCCACGCCCTTGGACACGAGGAACTTCGCCGTGTCGACCATACGGTTGGAGAAGCCCCACTCGTTGTCGTACCAGGCCATGACCTTGACCATGTTGTCGCCCATCACGAAGCAGTTGGTCGCGTCGAAGATGGCCGAGTGCGGGTTGCCGTTGTAGTCCACCGACACCGTCTGCGCGTCGCTGAACTCCAGCACGCCCTTGAGCGCGCCGTTGGCGGCGGCCTTCATCGCGGCGATGACCTCTTCGGCGGTGACCTTCTTGGTGGTGTTCACCGTCAGGTCCACCAGGGACACGTTCGGGGTGGGGACGCGGACGGAGATGCCGTGCATCTTGCCCTTGAGCGACGGGATGACCTCACCGATGGCCTTCGCGGCGCCGGTGCTGGTGGGGATCATGGAGAGCGCGGCGGCGCGGGCGCGGCGCATGTCCTCGTGGGTGAGGTCCAGGATGCGCTGGTCGTTGGTGTAGCTGTGCACCGTCGTCATCAGGCCCTTCTCGATGCCGAAGTTGTCCACCAGCACCTTGGCGATGGGCGCCAGGCAGTTGGTGGTGCACGAGGCGTTGGACACGATGTGGTGCTTGGCCGGGTCGTACTCGTTCTGGTTGATGCCGTACGCGATGGTCAGGTCCGGGCCCTTGGCCGGCGCGGAGATGACGACCTTCTTGGCGCCCGCGGCCAGGTGCTTGGCGGCGGCGTCGCGCGCGGTGAAGCGGCCGGTGCACTCCAGCACCACGTCCACGTTCATGCTCTTCCACGGCAGCGCGGAGGGGTCCTTCTCCGCGGTGACGGCGATCTCCTTGCCGTTCACCACGATGCCCTTGTCCGTGTGGGAGACCTCGCCCGGCCACGTGCGGTGCACGGAGTCGTACTTGAACAGGTGGGCCAGCGCCGACGGCTTGTCGAGGTCGTTGATGGCGACGATCTCGAGGTCTTCCTTGCGGCTGAGCGCGGCGCGCAGGATGCAGCGACCGATACGACCGAAGCCGTTGATGGCGAGCTTGATGGCCATGGTGTTTTCCGTCTCCTTGCAGGAGTGGGCCTTCGCGGCCCACCGTCATGAATCTCGTAAAGAAGGCGGGCGACCGTAGGCAGGCGCCCCCGCCGAGTCAACGCTTCGCGTGGGCCGCTTTCGCGCGTGCACGCCGGAGCTGAACAATCACCCCGACCAACAGCCAGAGCCCGGAGGCCGTTCCCGCGCCGGCCCCGCATCCGCAGCCGCTGTCCCCCTTGGGGGAATAGTCATTGGGGAGCGCCGGAATGACCGTGGGTTGCGGCTCCGGGTCCACCGGGCCCGGGTCCACCGGCGGATGCGGATCCACCTCCCGCACCGCCACACAGGAAGACAGCGGCCGGGGGCTGACCGCGGGCGTCACGTCCGCGTCGGGCAGGGCCGGCGCCTGGGTGACGAGTCCTGAACGCACCAGGAACGCGCCCACCAGCCGCGACCGCTCACGATTGGACGCAAGGCCCTCGAACGGGAAGCCCAGCACCAGCACCTGGCCCGCGGGCGCCGTGCCCGCGGAGAGTACGCCCGCGCCCAGCGACGTGCCGGTGTAGCGAAGCACGTCCGCGCCGCCACCCGTCGGGGCCAGCACGTCCGTCACCCCCACCGGATAGGCGCCGAGCGTCCCATCCGCCAGCGGCGTGGCCGCCAGGTCCGCGAGGAGCCCGCCCGCCGAGCCCTGCACCCGGGCCACCGGCGCCCCCGCCGCGATGGACGCCCGGAGGATGTCCGTGAGGAACAGCTTGTCGTCCGCGGTACCCGCCGCGAGCGTGGACACCGTGCGTCCGCCCGACAGCATCAGGTGCCCGCCCCCCGTGACGAACGCGCGCAGGGCGTCCTGCTCCGTCCGCGTCAGTCCCGCGCCCCCCACGCCTCCGCGCCCGGTGGACCAGTCCACCAGCCGGTAGCCCGCGGGCGACACCAGCCCCGCCGCCACCGCGTTGCCCGTCGCGCTGTCGAAGGCCACCGCCGACTGCGCGAACGCCGCGCCGTGCTGGCGCAGGTAGCTGCCGTCGTTCATCGCCTCCAGGTAGACGCGCAGCGGGGCCTCCAGGTCGTACGGCGTCTCCAGCTCCTCGCCGCACGCCACCGTCCGGTCCAGCCGCTCGTACGCGTTGACCAGCAGCACCGGCGCCGTGTCCCCCACCCGCACGCCCACCGTGGCGGACGGGAAGGACTCGCCGCCCGCGTTCACCGCGGCCACGCGGAAGTAGCGCAGCGTGCCGGACGACAGCGTGACGGTGGCCGACGTGTTCTGGATCTCCGTGCCCTCGTCCCAGCCGAAGCCGTCCGCGCTCTGGTAGAGCCGGTAGCCCGTGGGGGCGTCGCGGCCTTCCTCCGACGCGACCTGAGGGGGGGCGGTCCACTTCACCTCCACCGCTCCGGGCGTCGCGTTGCGCGCCGCCACCGCTCCCGGCGTCTCCGGCGGGAGGTGCACCGCCGCGCCGTCGCGGGTCGCGAAGTACTTGATGAGTCCCTGGGTGATGGCTCGCGCGGCCACGTGGCGGACGCGGGCCTCCTTGAGGTTCGCCGCGTCCGTCGTGTTGTCGTGGTACGCCATCTCCAGGAGCACGCTGGGCATCTCCGGGTTGTGAGAGGGGTTCACCTCGCCCAGGTTCGCCGAGCGCAGGCTGCGCACCCGCCAGTTCGGATCCACCTCGCGCTTGATGTCCGTTTCAATCTGCGACAGCAGCGCGCGCGCCATCACGTCACTGTCCTTCACGCCCGTGAAGTTGAGCGTGCCGTCCACCGGGTTCGGTCCGTAGACGTAGGCCTCCGTCCCCCGAATCGTGCCGGACGTGCCCGCGTTGGTGTGCCACGCGACGTAGACGGCGTCCTCGCCCTCCTCATGCAGCCACGCGGCGAAGCGCGGCCGGGACGTCACGTCCGCGTTGCGCTCGTTGGACAGCGCGTTGGCTCCCGACGGCGCGTACACGCTGAACGGTGCCCCGCTGTACTGCACGTGGTAGCGCCCGCTCTCCTCGAAGCGCGGACGCAAGAGCGGCCCCTGCGCCGCGTCGCCCATCAGGCCCCGTCCACCGCCCAGTCGCACCGCGTCCACGGACAGCGTCGCGCCCGCGCCCTGCGCCGAGTCGTTCTCCAGCACCACCGCGCCGGACTCCGGGTGCTGGCTCGCCTTGAAGTAAAAGCGCCCCAGCAGCACCCACGTCCCGCCGTGGCGCTGCTGGTTCACGCGGAAGTGGCTCTCCCCTCCCGCGTGCTTCACCACGTAGTGCGCGTCCGTCGCGCGCGTGGGGTCGGAGCCGTAGGAGACGTAGACGTTGTAGGCCGCGTCCGCCGGCACGTCCGGCGTCCACGTCACCTTCGCGGTGGAGGTGGCCGCCGTGTCCAGCGTGCGCGTGGAGCCCAACGTGAAGGGCTCCACCCCGTTGCCCATGGGCACGGGCGGAGGCGCCCAGCCCTTCTGCGTGGAGGCGTGGAAGCGCGCGGCGTCCCCGTCCTCCACGTAGCCCGTGCCGCCGTTGTCCACGGTGGCGATGAGCGGGTTCAGGTCCGTCTCCCGCACGGACACCACCGTGGCGCCCGCCGCCATCAGCATGGGCTGGAGCTCCTGCGACACCACCTCCACGGAGATGAAGTCCTCCACCACGCCCCAGGTGTTGGGCCGCTGCGTCGCCCAGCGCTTCAGCCCGTTGTCGCGATAGAAGCCGTGGCCCGGGCTCAGGTAGATGACCTTGCCGGACAACGCGCCCTCGCCCCGCCGCGTCTGCGGCACGCCCGCGGTCTTCACGTTGGACTTCGCGGCTCGCGTCTCACGGCGAACCACGGCGGGCGCGTCCGGCGACAGGCGGCGCTGTTCGTGCGCCCGGGGGGGCGGAGCTGGCAGGTATTGAACACCCGGCGGCTCCAGGCCCAGGTCGTCGCCTTCAAAAGCTTCAGGAGTGCCCTGCGCATGAGCGAGGACGGAGGTGCACAGCAGGGTCAGCGCCAGCGAGCGCGACCAGGACGAAAGGAACGTTCGCATCACGCGACCGACCTTACCCCTTCACTCCCCCGCTTCAATCGGACCCGTGGGTGCTAGCCTGCCCACCCCTTCACCTTCCGATGACCGTTCCTGTAACCCCCCGTCCCCAGTTTCCCTCCCGCCGCAGCAACGGCCTGTTCGCCTCGTTCGGACATGCGTGGGCAGGGCTCATCCACACCGTGGCCTGGCAGCGCAACATGCGCATCCACCTCATCTCCGGCGTGCTGGTGGGGCTGGTGGGCAGCGGCATCCCGTTGGGGCTCGCGGAGAAGGTCACGCTCATCTTCTGCGTGCTGCTCATCTTCTTCGCGGAGATCCTCAACAGCGCGCTGGAGCAGCTGGTGGACCTGGCCGTGCAGCAGTTCGACGAGAAGGCCCGGCTCACCAAGGACGCGGCGGCCGCGGGCGTGCTCGTGCTCGCGGGCGGCACGGTGGTCATCTTCGCCGCCATCCTGATCAACTACTGGGAGACGGTGCGCACCAGCACCGACGCCATCTTCCGGCAGGTCGCGCTGGGTGTGCCGCTGGCCGCGTGCGCCACGGTGCTCGTGCTGCCTCAGCCGAGGCCCGCCGCGGTGGATGCGCTCGCGTTCCTGCTGTCGCTGGGGCTGCTCGCGCTGACGGCGTTCACGTCCGCGAGCCTCGTCTTCACCGCGCTCACCGCCGCGCTGCTCGTCATCGCCGCCGCCGCCGCCCGCGAGCGCCGTCGCCACCCCCAGCCCTGAAGGCCCGAAGACGACCCGGCGCGTCGCGCGGCCACGAAAAACCGACGGCCTCAGGCGACGCCGAGCTTCTCGCGCGTCTGGGCATCGGTCGACAGGGCCTCGGCCATGTCATCTGCCTCGAAGAACGGCCGGATTTCGATCACGTTCCGGCCCGACATGGGGTTGGGGCAGCGCTTCGCCCAGGCCACGGCCTCATCCATGTCCTTGACCTTCCAGATGGAGAAGCCGGCGATCAGCTCGCGGGTCTCGGTGAACGGCCCGTCCATGACCGTGCGGCCGGGACCTTCACAGGCGATGCGCTTGGCTTCGGAGGAGGGCTTGAGGCCGGCGCCAGCCACCAGGATGCCAGCCTTGACCAGTTCCTCGGTGTACCGCTCCATCGCCTCGAACGCCTCGGGCGTGGGGGGCACTGCGTTTTCGCTGTCCTCATTGGCGATCATGAACACCATCACCCGCATCGTCTGTCCCCTGGTTTGAGCCGGCCCTGAATGGCGTCTCACCACGGCGACGAACAGGCGTGTCGGAGATCGACAGCGTTCTTGCGAATCTTTCTGGAGCCCCCCGTCACCTCGCGGGTGGGGCGCCCGGAACCAGTCCGGAGCCCGCTCACCCGCGGAGGGTTGATGCGCTGGATTCTAATGGGCTACACGCGCTGCTGAAAGCCTGCCCCGGAGTCGGGGGCTGGCGTCGACTGGGCGGCGGCGACCGCCTTGTCGCCTTCCTTCAGGTCGGTCGTCACCAGCTCCAGGAGTTCCGTCGCGATGCCGATGACCTGGTGCGGCGTGTAACCGCTTGCGCGCAGCTGGTTGAAGAACGTGCGCGCGAGGATGCGGGTGCCCTTCTGGTCGGTGCTCACGGGAATTGCCTCCGGAATCGGCGCCACATGTCCGGCGCCGCGACTGCGTGGGAGTCCGGTCTTCAACCTCCGTGCCACCCGTTCTCTTCCAAACGGATTCCCCAGCAGTCCTCGGGGGTTGAAGCCCGGAAGCGGACGGCACGAAACGTGGAAGGTGCGAAGGGGGTTACGCACCCGGACGTCCGCCCTGCCTGGAACGGCGTTGCCGGGTGCATCAGCGGGTACGCACCCACCCCACGGGCCATCTTGTCTTTTCAAGTGCTTGCATTCCCTCCGGGGGGTGGAGCACATACGCGCCCACCACCGAGGAGTCAGAACACAATGGCGTACCGGGTGAACAACATCGGGCTGTGGCTGGACGAGCCGGAGGAGCTGCTCGGCCAGCGCGCCGCGGAGAAGCTGGGGGTCACCCGGAGCGACCTCGCCTCCGTGCGGGTGGTGCGCTCGGTGCTGGATGCGCGCAAGAAGGGCAGCCCGCGTTACATCTACACGCTGGAGGTGGAGCTGGCCCCGGGCGGCAAGGCGCCGCGGTTGCCCCCGGACGTGAGCGAGGCCCCGCCCCCGCCGGAAACGCCAGCGCGCGTGAAGGAGCCGGAGAAGCTGCCGCTCATCATCGGCACCGGACCCGCGGGGTTGTTCTGCGCGCTGGGCCTGCTGGAGCGCGGCGTGCGCAGCATCCTGCTGGAGCGCGGCAAGGAAGTGGTGACGCGCCGCAAGGACGTGGCGAAGCTCATGCGCGACGGGTCGCTCGACCGCGAGAGCAACATGAACTTCGGCGAGGGCGGCGCGGGCGCGTACACGGACGGCAAGCTGTCCACGCGCATCAACCACCCCATGGTGCGCAAGGTCATTGAAGCCTTCGCGAAGTACGGCGCGCCGGATCAAATCCTCATCGAGGGCAAGCCGCACATCGGCTCCGACCTGCTGCCCGGCGCGGTGGCGAAGCTGCGCGACGAGCTCATCGCGGGCGGCTGCCAGGTGCACTTCGAGCAGCGCGTGGATGACCTGCTCTACCGCGACGGCCGCATCGCGGGCGTGAAGATGGCGGACGGGCGCACGCTGGAGAGCGACCGCGTCATCCTGGCGCCGGGCAACTCCGCGCGCGAACTGTACGAGCGCTTCGCCGCCGACGGCCGCGTGAGCGTGGAGGCCAAGCCCTTCGCGCTGGGCTTCCGCGCGGAGCACCCGCAGTCGTTGATCAACGGCATCCAGTACGGCTCCGCGGCGAAGCACTCCAAGCTGCCTCCCGCGGACTACAAGCTGGCGGAGAACCTGGACGTGGACGGCGAGGTGCGCGGCGTCTACTCGTTCTGCATGTGCCCCGGCGGCATTGTCGTGCCCACGCCCACCGAAGAGGGGCTGCAGTGCACCAACGGCATGAGCAACTCGCGGCGCAACGCGAAGTTCGCCAACGCGGGCATCGTCGTGTCGGTGTCCGTCGCGGACTTCGCGCGCGAGGGATTCCACGGGCCGCTCGCGGGCCTGGAGTTCCAGCGGCACTGGGAGAGCGAAGCCTACAAGCTGGGCGGAGGCCGCTTCTTCGCGCCCGCGCAGACGATTCCGGACTACCTGGCCGGCCGCGTGAAGAAGGACCCGGGCGACACCAGCTACCGCCCGGGCCTGGCGCACACGGACCTGAACAAGCTCTTCCCGGAGCGGCTGACGCAGTCGCTCAAGGCGGCGCTGCGCACGTTCGACCGGAAGATGAAGGGCTTCATCAGCGACGAGGGGAAGCTCATCGGCATCGAGAGCCGGACGTCCTCCCCCGTGCGCATCACCCGGGGAGACGACCTGCAGTCCGTGTCCATGCGCGGCCTGTACCCGGTCGGTGAGGGTTGCGGCTACGCGGGGGGTATCGTGTCCTCCGCCATTGATGGACTGCGCGCCGCTGAGCAGATTGCCACCGAGCTGGCTTGAGGTCCCCGCCCCCTTCCGGGCAGGGTAGGCCGGGAGGGAGGAAGACCCATGGCGTACCGCGTGCGCACTCCGGATGGTGAGCTGATGTTCCCTTCGCTGGGCGACATCGAGCGCGCCTATGTGCAGGGCCTGGTGGACCCGGACGACGAGGTGCGCGAGGACGGCGCGGAGAAGTGGCGCAAGGCGTCCTCGCTGCCCGTCCTGGCCCGGGCGAAGAAGCCCCATGGCCAGGACAGCTCCAAGCGCGCCCAGACGCTCACCGTGGTGGGCGCGGTGGCGGCGGGGGTGCTCGCGCTCGTGCTGCTCTTCACCGGCACGAACTGGAATGTCCGGATGATGGGCATTGCCCTGGCCCTGGTGGTCAGCGGAATGCTCACCCGGGTGTCCTTCAAGGCATACAAGCGGCCTCCGCCCGTCCTCTAGCGACGCTTACTCCCCTGCCCTCCGGGGCAGCGGCACGGCCCTCGCCGCCAGCAGGCCCCACACGGCCCATGTTTGATGGAAGGCACCCCGCGGGGCGCCTTCCATCGCGCTGGAGGAGGACCGCACCTTGCTCAGCACCTACCTGTCCCGAGAAGCCGCCCGCAAGCTGCGCCACGGCGCCCCCTGGCTGCGCCGCGAGGACATCGTCTCCATGGAGGGCGAGCCGCAGCCCGGCACGCCCATGCAGCTGAAGGACGAGGACGGGCATGTCCTGGGGCTGGGAGACGTGGACCTCCAGGCCTCGTACGCCGTGCGCCGCCTGGGCCTGCCGGACGAGTCCGTGGAGGGGCTCATCCCCCGCCACGTACGCCACGCCTTCGAGCGGCGCGGCCGGCTGGTGGACGACCCGCGCTTCTGCCGCATCGTCAACGACGACGGGGACGGGCTGCCGGGCCTCATCGTGGACCGGTATGATCAGCACTTCGTCGTCCAGACGCTCACCCGCTCCATGGACGCGCGGCAGGAGGAGATCACCCGCACGCTGGGAGAGGTGACGGGGGCGGCCTCCGTGCTGCTGCGCAACGACACGCTCCGGCGCAAGGCGCTGGGCCTGCCCGCGCAGCGCCCGCACGTGATGTACGGCGCGCCGCCGCGCTGGTGCCGCCTGCTGGAGATGGGCGCGCGCTTCACGGTGGACCTCACCTACGGCCGGGGCACGGGCTACGGGTACGACCACCGCGAGCTGCGCCGCTTCCTGAGCCGCACCGGCAACGGGGACCGGGTGCTGGACGTGGCGTGCGACGTGGGCGGCCTCTTCGTCCACGCGGGGCGGCACGGGGCGAAGCAGATTCTGGCCTTCGACGGCAACGCGGACGCGGCGGACCTGGCGCGGGAGAACGCGGAGGCCAACGGGCTGCTCGGCCGGGTGACGGTGGAACAAGGCGAGCCGCTGGCCGTGCTCCGGGCCCTCAAGGACACCTTCGACCTGGTGCTGCTCGACACGCTGGGGGTGGCGTCCGAGGAGGACTTCATCGAACAGGTGCGGCTGGCCCTGCGGCGCACCCGCCATGGGGGACGGCTGCTCGTGGTCGGTTATCACCCACCGCTGGCGTTGGGCTCATTCACGGAGTGCGTGGCCACGGCCTGCGAGCAGGAGGCGCGCATCGCATTCCGGCTGGTACGGATGGGATTGCCGCCGGACCACCCGGCGCCGGTCGGCTCCCCAGGGGCCGAGTACCTGGAGGCGGTGGCGCTCGAGGTGAGCTGAAGCCCGTGCTGTTTCGCCCTCGACGGGCCCTCCTCGGTGTTAGTGTCCGCGCCGCGATGACAACCGAAAACGAATCCCAGGCCGCGACCTCTTCCACCCCGGAGGCTTCCGTCGAGACCGTCCGCAAGGTGTACGCGGCGGACCTGCGCGAGAAGGACCGGGTCAACACCGTCTTCCGCGTCACCAAGAAGGAGAAGGTGAACGCGCGCAGCGGCAAGGTGTTCCTGTCGCTGTCCCTGGCCGACAAGAGCGGCACCGTGGACGCGCGCGTGTTCGACAAGGTGGACGCGCTCGAGCCCGCCTTCCAGAGCGGTGACTTCGTCCTCGTGCAGGGCAGCGTCATCGTCTTCCACGGCCGCACCCAGGTCGTCGTGGAGGCCGTGGAGCGCCTGGATCCGGAGCCGCTCGACCCCAAGGAGTTCGAGCCGCCCCCCGCCCCTCCCGCCGAGGCGAAGGCCGAGTCCAAGTCCGTCGACGCGAAGACTGGCGACGCGAAGTCCGAGTCCAAGACTGGCGACGCGAAGTCCGAGGCCAAGTCCGGCGACGCGAAGCAGGCTGAAGGCAAGCCCGAGCGCCACGAGGGCGGCGGTGGCCCGCGCGCGGTGGGGCAGATCCGTGAGCTCATCACCGAGCGCGTCAACGACCCGTTCGTGAAGCAGCTGCTGCTGGCGTTCCTGGACGACGCGCAGGTGTCCGCGGCGCTGCCGGTGGCCTCCGCGGCCAAGGGCGTGCACCACGCGTGGCGCGGCGGGCTGGCCGAGCACGTCCTGTCGGTGATGCGCCTGACGCTGCGCGTGTCGGACCACTACCCCATGGCGGACCGCGACCTGCTCCTGGCCGGCGCGTTCCTGCACGACGTGATGAAGGGCGGCGACGGGGCGTCCGACAAGGGCTTCGACACCTCCGACGAGGGCCGGCTGGTGGGCCACGCGGTGCTGGCCGCGCAGAAGATCCGCGAGAAGACCCTGGGCATCCCAGGCTTCCCGCCGCTCCTGGAGCAGCACCTGACGCACCTGGCGATCTCCCAGGGGACGTCTGGCGCGAAGGTGCCGGTGACGCTGGAGGCGCAGATCGTCGACACGCTCAGCTCGCTCGACGCGCGCATCTCCTCGTGGGTGGAGGCCATGCAGCGCGACCCGAACGAGCGCTGGACGGACCACCTGCGCGCGTACGACCGCTCCCTCTGGAAGGGCTTCGTGCCCACCGGCCGCGGCCGGGCTCCGGTGGAGGGCGGCCGCCGCAAGCACCGCGAGGAGAAGCGCAAGGCGCGCGCCGAAAAGGGCCCGTCCGCTCCTGCCGGCGAGGGCACTGCCGCCCCCGCGCCCCAGGAGGCCCGTCCGGAGCGTCCGCCGCGGCCTCCGCGCGAGCCCCGCGCCGAGCGTCCTCCGCGTGAGGACCGTCCTCCCCGTGAGGACCGTCCTCCCCGTGAGCCCCGCGCCGAGCGTCCTCCGCGTGAGGACCGTCCTCCCCGCGACCCCAAGAGCCTGCCCGGCGAGCTGACATTCAAGCCGTTCAGCGCGCTGGCGCCGGCCACCAGGTCCGGTGGTGAGGGTGGTGGCTCCTCGGAGGGCTGAAGTCCATGGCGAAGCGGCTGGGAGAGCGGTTGATTGAGGCCGGCCTCGTGACAGCGGGGGCCGTGGAGCAGGGTCTGGAGCACCAGAAGATCACCGGCCACAAGCTGGGGGACTGTCTGGTGGAGCTGGGCCTGCTCCAGGAGGCCGCGCTGCTGCGGCTCCTGGCCAATGAGTTCCAGACCCGCTTCGTCACCGCGGACAAGCTGGCCAAGGCCCGCATCGACACGAAGGTGTTGGACAAGCTGCCGGTGCGGCTGGCGGAAGCGCAGAACGTGCTCCCGCTGGCCGTGGATCCGGAGCGCAAGCTGCTCTCGGTGGTGGCCGCCGAGCCGCAGAACAAGTCGCTGCTCGACGAGATTGCCCTCGTCACCGGCATGTCCGAGGTCTACGCGTACATCGGCCTGCGCAGCGCCATCTCCGCGGCCATCCGCAAGCACTACTACGGCGACCCCACGGCGTTCTCCACGCTGCTGGAGGGCCCCTCCGCGAACAATGGCCCGCGGCGTCCGGACACGCCGTCGAACACGCACGTGGGCGCGGAGCCCGGGCGCAGCGGGAGCTCCGCCGGACGCAGCAACGCCACCAGCCTGAGCATGCGGCTGGAGACGGACGCGCGGATGCGGCTGCAGCGCGGCGGCAGCGGCACCAACGTGGCGCGAGTCTCCACGCAGCGGCGCGAGCCGGGCGGCCCGCGCGGGCTCATCAGCGACACGGACTACGTGGAGACGCTGAGCCTGATGGTGGGCCTGCTGGAGCAGGACCGGCCACGGCACCGGGGACACTCCGCGCAGCTGGCGCGGCAGGCGGGCATCGTCGGCCAGCGCATGGGCATGCCCCACAAGGAGCTGGCGGCGCTGTCCATCGCGGCGTACCTGCACGACCTGGGCAAGCCCCCGGAGCGGCACTTCTCGCTGGCGAGCAACGCGGCCAACCCGGAGTGGAAGGCCCAGGCCAAGGCGTGCTGCCGCGCGCCCACGAAGCTCTTCGAGACGGTGCACCTGCCCGCGCAGGTGAACACCATCCTCGCGCAGCTGTACGAGGCCTGGGACGGCTCCGGCACGCCCCAGGGCGCCAAGGGCGAGGACATCACCCTGGGCGCGCGCATCCTGGCGGCGGTGGACAGCTTCCTGGAGCTGACCAAGAACCCGGGCAACGCGCACGGCCGCGTCTTCAACAAGCAGCAGGCGCTGGAGCACCTCAAGAAGAACGCGGGCGTGCTCTACGACCCGGTGGTGGCGGACATCGTCGGGCAGCTGCAGAGCGGCGCGCTGCTGGTGCACCGGCTGGCCAGCGAAGGCCGTCAGGTGCTCATCGCGGAGCCGGACGAGGCCACGCGCGGCGAGCTGCTGGAGGCGGTGCTCAAACAGGAGCTGGTAGCGCACGCGCTGTCCACGCTGGACGGCGCGCTGGACGGCCTGTCGCGGCAGGACTGCGACGTGCTGGTGGTGAGCCTGCGGCTGGGCCAGCAGGAAGTGATGGACCTGCTGGAGGCCGTGCGTTCCATGCCGGAGAACGCGGGCCTTCCCATCGCCGTGGTGGGCGAACCGGATGCCCAGGCTCGCGAGCGGCTGCTCATGGCGGGCGCGACGGCGGTGCTCTCCCCGAGCGACAAGGCGGAGGTGGCCCGCACGGTGCTGTCCCTCTTCCAGGACCGCGTGCAGCACAACGGCCCGGGCCGGGTGGTGCGCGGCAGCTTCGACGAGCTGCCCCCGAAGGAGCTGTTGCGCACGCTGGGCGGCGGAAAGAAGAGCGGGAAGCTCCAGTTGCGGAGCCACACGCTGGAGGGCTCGCTGCACCTGGAGCGCGGCCGCGTGGTGCACGCGGCGTTCGGCGGCCACGCGGGCGAACCCGCGCTGCAGGCCCTGCTGAAGCTGAAGCAGGCGGACTTCGTCTACGACCCGGACGCGCTGCTGCTGGACATGCCGCAGTTGGACCAGGACCTGGAGGCCCTGGCCAACGCGCTCACCCCAGCGTGAGGTTGAAGAGGCGGGCCGCGTTCGCCGTGGTGACGCGGGCCACCTCTTCCAGCGACACGCCCTTCAGCTCCGCGACCTTCTTCGCCGTCTCCAGCACGTGCGCGGGCTCGTTCTTGCGGCCGCGGTGGGGCACCGGCGCGAGGTAGGGACTGTCCGTCTCCACCATCAGGCGCTCCAGCGGAGCGAAGCGCACCGCGTCCTGGAGGGCCTCCGTCTTCTTGTAGGTGACGACGCCGGACAGCGACAGGAAGAAGCCCCGGTCCAGGTACTTGCGGGCCGCGGCCGTGTCGCCGGTGAAGCAGTGGATGACGCCGCTGGTGACGTCCTCGGCCGCCAGGGCCGCTTCGCAGTCGTCATGCGCGTCGCGCACGTGCACCACCAGCGGCTTGGACAGGCGCTTCGCGAGCGCGCACTGCCGCCGGAAGACGGTGGCCTGAATCTCGCGCGGCGAGTGGTCGTAGTAGTAGTCCAGCCCGGCCTCGCCCACGGCGCGCAGCTCCGGGCGGGCGCAGGTGCGCTCCAGCATCTCGAAGTCCGCTTCCGTGGCGCGGGCGGCCTCGTGCGGGTGGATGCCCAGCGTGGGCGACAGGAAGTCCGGGTGCCGGGCGGCGACCTCCAGCGCATGGCCCCAGTCACCGGGGCCGTGGAACTGCCCCACCAGCACCGCGTGCACCAGCCCCGCGGCGCGTGCGCGCTCCAGCACCGGCGCCACGTCCGCGTAGTCCTTGGGCTCCAGGTGGCAGTGCGCATCAACCAGCTTCATGGCTTCTCCTGAAACAGCTCTTCCAACTCAGTCCGTGCCTCTTCAGAGGCGAAGGTGGGCACGGCGGCGCGCAGGCGCTCCATGCCCTCCGCCACGCCCAACCGCCACACGCCGTCCGCCGCATCCAACCGGTCGTCCTCCGGCGCGCTCCGGTCTTCCAACAGGGCGAGCAGCCAGGGCAGTGCCTGCGCATCCCCCAGCCGGCCCAACCCGCGCGCGGCGGCGCCCCGGCACGGGTCCTTCGCCTCCGCGAGGATGGCCTTCAGCCGCTCCAGCGCGCCCGGGACCTTCAATTCACCGCACAGCTCCACCGCGAGCGCCCGGTCCGCGCTCCACTTCTTGCGCGTGCGCTGCATCAGCCAGTCCGCGCCCTCCGGGTCGCCCAGCTTCAGCAGCACGCCCGCGGCCTGCGTCTTGTCGAACGCGGGCAGCAGCCACTTGCCGAAGAGGCGCTTCACCGCCGGCAGCGCCCGCGCGTCCTCCAGCTCCGCGAGCGCGCCCAGCGCCCGGAAGCGCAGCGTGTCCACGTCCAGCGCGGCCACGAGCACGTCCAGGCCGGCGGGGTGCTTGAGGGCGGCGATGCCTCGCGCGGCCTCGAAGCGGACCTCCGGCGTGGGGTCCTCCAGCATTCCGGCCAGGGCGCCACGCGCGTGCGGCAGCGCGAGGTCCGCGAGCCGTCCGGTGGCCTCCAGCCGCACGCGGGTGTCCTCGTCGCGCAGCCTTGGCAGGAGCATGTCCGGGAGCTGCTCCGGCGGCAGGATGACCGACGCCAGGCTCACGCCCGAGCGGCGCACCTCCGGCTGCGCATCCGCGAGCAGCCGCACGAGCGCGTCCGTGAACTCCGCCGCGTGCGCGGGCTCCTCCGACGCAATCTGGAACAACAGGTCCGCCGCCTCGGCCCGGCTCGCCGGCCGCTTCTCACGCTCCAGGGTCAACAGAGCGCGGTCCCGCTCGGCACGCCAGTCCGCCACGTCTCGTCACCTCTCTCGCCACCGGGGATTGCTCACGCCCAGCGCGTCCTTGAAGTCCCCGCCACAGCCAGACGGGTGGGCCCTACCGCCCCACCCGTCCTTGAAGCCACATCCTCGCTACTTCACTTCGGCGCCGGGCGGCACGTCGCCCGGCTCCAGCAGGGACAGGTCCTTGCCGCCCGAGCCCGCCGTCAACAGCATGCCGCGCGACTCGATGCCCTTGAGCTTGCGCGGCTTCAGGTTCGCGACCACGACCACGCGCCGGCCCGCCAGAGCCTCGGGCGCGTACGCCTCCGCGATGCCGGACACGATGGTGCGCGGTGTGCCCTCGCCCAGGTCCACGTCCAGCTTGAGCAGCTTGTCCGCGCCCTTCACCTTCTCCGCGGCCACGATGCGCCCCGCCTTCAGCACCACCTTGGCGAAGTCCGCGTACTCGATGTCGGCCGCGGGCGCGCCTTCCGCCGCCCCCGCTCCAGGGGACGCCTGCGTGGTGGGCACCGCTTCCGGACTCTTCGCTTCCACGGGCTTCTTCTCCGTCTTCTTGTCCTTGCCGCCTGCCTTCGCGGGCTCGGCGGCCGGCGTCCCCGCGGGGACCTTGATGATGGCGTTGACGCGCTCCTCCTCCAGCCGGGGCAGCAGCGGCTCCGGCGTGCCCAGCGGACGGGTGCGGTCCAACAGCGGATACTTCGCGGTGGCGAGCGCCTGGAACGTCAGCGGCTCCGCCCCCAGCTGCGCGAACAGCCTCTCCGACACGCGCGGCGTCACCGGCGCCAGCAGCGCGCCCAGCAGGTACGCCACGTCCGCCGCGTCCGACAGGTCCGCCCGCGCGGCCTCCGCGTCCTTCTTCACCAGCGCCCACGGCGCCGACGTCTGCAGGAACGCGTTCGCGGTGGAGGCAATCTCCGTGATGACCCGGATGGCGTTGCGGTACTCCAGCTTCTCGAACGCCTCGCGCACCTCCGGCACACGCGCCAGCGCGTCCTCCACCAGCTTGCGCCCCGGCCCTTCCGCGCGGCCCGGCGCGAGCTTCTTCTCCAGCGGCCCGGCCAGCAGCGACAGCGCGCGGTTGGCCAGGTTGCCCACGTTGTTGACGAGCTCGCCGTTCACCCGGAGGCGGAAGTCCTTCAGGTTGAGGTCCAGGTCCTCCACGCCCGCGCCCAGGTTGGCCGCGTAGAAGTAGCGCAGGTAGCTGGGGTCCAGGAGCTCCAGGTAGTCACGCGCGGCCACCATGGTGCCGCGGCTCTTGCTCATCTTCTCCCCATTCACGGTCAGGTGCCCGTGCACCTTGATCTCGTTGGGGATGTGGAACCCCGCGACGTTCAGCACCGCGGGCCAGAACAGCGCGTGGAAGTAGACGATGTCCTTGCCGATGAAGTGGACGATGCGCGTGGGCGCGTCCTTGCCCCAGTACGCGAGCGCGTCCGCGACGCGGCCCGACTCCTTCGCCCACTTCTCCGTCGTGGCGATGTACCCGATGGGCGCATCCAGCCAGACGTAGAAGAACTTGTCCGTCTCACCGGGAATCGCGAAGCCGAAGTACGGCCCGTCGCGGCTGATGTCCCAGTCCGCCAGGCCCTTCTCGAAGAAGCCCTGGAGCTGGGCGGCCAGGCCCGGGTGGATGAAGCCGGGGCGCTTGAGCACTTCCTGGAGGAAGTCCGCGTGCCGCGACAGCTTGAAGAACAGGTGGACCGAATTGCGGCGCACGGGCGGCGTGCCACACAGCGCGCACTTCGGGTCGATGAGGTCCGTGGGATTGTACGTCTTGCCGCACTTCTCGCAGGCGTCGCCGTACTGCTCCGTGGCCTTGCAGTTGGGACAGGTGCCCCGGATGAAGCGGTCCGGCAGGAAGCGCTTGTCCTTCTCGCAGTAGGTCTGCTCGATGTCGCGGCGGTCGATGTCGCCCGCGTCCTTCAAGCGCCCGTAGATCAGCTCCGCGTAGTGGCGGTTCTCCGGCGAGTTGGTGGAGTGAAAGTAATCAAAGCGGATGTCGAAGTCGCGGAAGTCGCGCTGGTGCTCGTCGTGGAAGCGCGCGACGAACTGCTCCGGCGGGATGCCCTGCTTCGCGGCGTTGATTTCGATGGGCGTGCCGTGGGTGTCATCCGCGCAGAAGTAGACGACGTCCTGCCCGCACGAGCGCAGGAAGCGGACGTAGATGTCCGTCTGGATGTACTCGACAGCGTGGCCGAGGTGGATGGCGCCGTTCGCGTACGGAAGGGCGCTGGTGACGAGGGTTCTCTCCGCCATGGACTCTCCTGAGGGCGGCGGACCATAGCCGCTCGGGGATACGAGGTCATCGCCAACATGCAGTCCCGAGGCTGCATGGCGCGAAGGGGGATGTTATCGACCGGACGCCATGTGCACCGTCCTCATCCTCCGTAACGCCAACCCCGAGTGGCCGCTGGTCCTCGCCGCCAACCGGGATGAGTTCTACGCGCGTCCGGCCCACGGGCCGAAGGTCCTCTCCGAGTCCCCCCGCGTGGTGGGCGGCCAGGACGTGGAGCGGGGCGGCACGTGGATGGGGGTCACCCACGAGGGAATCGTCGTCGCCCTGACGAACCAGCGCGGCGCCAGGAGCCTGGGCCTGGCCCCCCGCTCCCGGGGCGAGGTGGTGCTGCGCGCCCTGCAGGCCGGGTCGGTGGAGGCCATCGAGCGCTACCTCGGCACCCTGCCCGCCCCGGAGTTCCTGCCCTTCAACCTGCTCTACGGGGACGCGCGCACCCTGCGGGTTGCCTACGCGAGGCCGGGCCACGCGCACCTGCTGCACGAGGACGTCCCGGACGGCGTGCACGTGCTCCCCAACGACAGCCTGGACAACCTGGCCCTCCCCAAGGTGCGGCGGGCGCATGCCCTGGCGGAAGGAGCGGCGATGCGTCCGTGGCCGGAGCTGGTGACGGGGCTCCAGGCGGCCCTGGCCGACCATGCCCTGCCGCCCCGGGAGGCCGCGACGGGGCCGCTCTCGGAGGACGGCCTGCCCGCGGACTTCCTCCAGCAGCTCCAGGCGCTGTGCATCCACACGGCAGAAGGCTACGGGACGCGCTCGTCCGCCATCGTCGCGCTCGGGCCCGGCCGCGTGGGGCACTACCTGGCCACGGACATCGCGCCCTGCCAGGGCGGCTGGCGGGACGTGACGGGCCTGCTCACTGCGCCCTGAGCGGACTGCCGTTCCTCAGTCCAGCCGCGCCCGCATCACCGCGTCGCGGCCCGCGTCGTAGGTGGCTTCGAAGGCCGGACCCCGGCCGGTGAAGGCCTCCACCGGGGGCATGGCCACATCCACGCGGACCTCCCGCACGTCGCAGCCCAGGTCGGAGCGGTAGAAGGCCGGCTCGCCGGTGACGTTGATGGCGATGAGCCGCGCGCCCGGGAACAGCTGACACGCGTCATGGATGGGCGTCGCGGACACGCGGTCCGCGCCCGGGTCGATTCGCTCCAGCGTCGCGTCCTTGAACAGGAGCGGGTTGGAGGCGCTCGCGGCGACGGCCTCGGAAAGCGGACCGCGCGTGACGGAGACGAGCCGGATGCCGCCCGCGAAGGGCTCCTGGTGGAAGGTGGCGAAGGGCACGGGGAGCTCCTCCACGCGCGCGCCCGCGTAGAAGGAATCCAGCACCTGGGTGAAGCGCTCATGGCTCAAGGGGGGCACCGTCGCCGCGCCACCCGCCGCGCCCAGCGCTCCCGCCGCCACGGCCGGTCCCAGCGCGCCGCCCGACACCAGCACCGCGAGCAGACCCACCGCCGCGCCCACCGCGCCGCGCGTCGCGGCGACCTTGCGCGTCTGCTCCTCGTAGGCGGTGAAGAAGGAATGGTAGCGCTGGCGCAGGTTGGCGCCGGGCGCGGACACGTAGAGGCCGCCCACCACCGCGCCCATGCTGTTGCCCACCACGCAGTCGATGGGCACGCCCCGGGCCACCAGTGCGTCCATTGCGCCCACGTGCGCGAGCCCCTTGGTGCCTCCCACCGACAGCACCACGCAGGTGCGCGAGGCGCGCGTGTCCCGGTGGCACGACAGGGCCCCGGAAGCCACCATCACCACCAGCAACACCCGGCCCAGCCGCCGCCCCATGCATCCTCCCGCGTGCGAAGTCGGGCCACCCTACCCCGTTCCCACGCGACAGGCGCCTGCCCCCAAAACACGACCGCCCCCGGGACAGGAGCCCCGGAGGCGGAAGGTGACCTTCACGAGGCCCGGCGTGGACTCACGCCGGACCCGCGCAAAGGGACTAGTACGTGGCCTTGAGGGACACGCCGCTGTACGCGGAGTAGCCGCGCACCATGATGTACATCTTGCCCGCCGCGGTCTTCGCCGCCGCGCTGCACGTCTCCGCGTTGCCGGAGAGGTACGGACGGCAGTCGTAGGACGTCGTCGTCGGGGCGGAGCCGAACTTGATGTACATGTCCGCGTCGCCCGTGCCGCCGCTCATCACGTAGGTGGACGCCTTGGAGACCGGCAGGTCGATGCAGTAGTAGTTCGCCGAGCTGGCGGCGCCGGACAGGCCCGTCTTCGCGACACCGTTGGTCAGCGCGGTGCAGGTCGGGGGCGGAACCGTCACGCCCACGCCCACCGCTTCCCAGGCGGCCTTCACGGAAGCCTGCGTGGCGGCGTCATAGCCCAGGGCCGTGGCGGCCTGGATGGTCCAGGTCTTCGCCTGGTCGTACGTGGTGCCGGCCGTGTAGAGGTTGGCGTTGGCGTAGTACCAGATCTGCGCCGCCTTCTGGACGCCGATGCCCGTCACGACGACGGTGCTGCGGCCGCGCGGGTGCGTGCCACCCTTGGCGAGCAGCGCGAACGCCAGGTTCGGGACGCCGGAAGTGTAGTGCACGTCCTGGCCGGAGTAGTTCGGCGCCCAGTCGATGGACGCGCCGTCCTTCGCCGGGTCGTCCATGTAGCGGAGCGCGTCACCGGCGGTGCCGGGGGTCCACACGTCCTCGCCCACCTTCCAGATGTCCGCCGCGGTGCTCCACGAGCCGGACTTCCAGCTCTCGCAGATGGCGCCGAAGGTGTCGGACATGGCCTCGTTGAGGCCGCCGGACTGGCCGGAGTACGTGAGGTTGGACTCGTTCTCCGTCACCGCGTGGGTCAGCTCGTGGACCGTGACGTCCGCGTCCTTGCCCAGCTCGATGGAGTTCACGCCGTCGCCGTCGCCGTACACCATCTGGGTGCCGTCCCAGTAGGCGTTCACGTAGTTGCGGCTGTAGTGCACCGTGCTGATCAGCGTCTGGCCCGCGTTGTTGAGCGAGTCGCGGTTGAAGTTCGTCTTGTAGCAGTCGTAGGTGTAGCCCAGCATGTCGTAGTTCGTGTCGACGTGCGCGTCACCGATGGCCGCCTGGCCCTCGCTGCGCTTGAGCGTACCCGGGGTGGTGGTGCCGTTGTTCGCGCTGTACAGCTTGCGGTTGAGCGCGGTGTGGATCTCCGGCACGCGCAGCAGCGTGGCGCCGTTGAGCGCGTCCACATAGACGCGGTCGCGCAGCGGCATCAGCTCGCTCTCGCCCGTGACCCGCACCTCGTACGCCAGGCGCAGGCGGCCGTCCTCGGCCCTCACGTACACCAGGCGCGCACCCTCCGTGGCCAGGCCCGTGCCCTTCGTGTCGCGCAGCGCCGCCGTCTGGGCCGCCTCCGCGGCGACCAGCGGACGCGCGGACACGGCGCCGCCGGAGCGAGCGGAGCCGTTCGCGCCGAAGATGGCGCCCGAGCTGTCCACGTGCACCACCAGCTCCTCGCCCACCACCGGCAGACCGTTCAGCGTCTGCGCGTAGCGGATGTGCGAAACGCCCTGCTCGTCCACGCTGATCTTGCGGACCTGCAGGTCGGAAGCGGAGAGGCGGAACAGCGACGCGATGGAGGGCAGCGACCCGGCGATGGCCGAGTGCACGTCCGCGGCCGCGAAGCCCGTCAGCGGGCGGTCCGCCTGGCCCAGGCGGCCCTGGATGGTGTGCGGCGTCCCATCCGCGTTGGTGCCGACAATCTGCGCGCCCGGAATCACGCTCAGGGCGTTCTGCACTTCGGCGACTTCATCCGGCTTCTGCTGATCCTTCTGCGTGTTGATGTCCGCGTCCCCGACGCCGCAAGCGACGAGGGGGAAGGCCAGCAGGGCTGAAACGAAACGGGTGCGAACCAAGGTACTGCCTCCTGCCCGGCGCAAAGGGGGTGGTCGCCGGGACAGCGCTCCTTTCAGCATTTGTCAGGCCAACTCATTAAGTCCGCGAAATGCCTCGCAGTACGGGAAGGCACAGAAAAACGGCTGGCACATCAGTGCCCAGTAAATCTTCTGTAATGTGGAAGTATTCGTTACGCGTCTGGCACAAAGGCCCGTTCTTACTGGGCTTTTCGCCACTCATGGGTCCCTGTCCTGAACCATGACAGTGCACACGGGGTGCGTCCTCTATTCGGACAATCCCAGGCTGACGGCTTTTTCTTGCTACGCAAAGCATAACCGCGAATTCGCGCGGCGTGTATCAGCGCCACACGCCGAGCAACACCCGCGCGCGTCCGTCCATGGAGAGCGCGGCCTCTTCCACCGTGGTGTAGCCGGCGTCGCGAGCCACGTCGGCCAGGTGCCGCATCCACGGTTTGTAGGGCATCCCATTGTCGGAGCAGCAAGGGACGACGGCGAAGCCCAGCCCGTGGCGCGCGGCGTACTCGATGATGATCCGCGTGGCGCCGTCCGGGTGCATGCCCACGACGAGCTCCGCCTCGCAGGGCTCCTCGAGCGTGAAGAGCCGCTGCGCGTACTTCACGGGCAGGTGCTTGTGGCGCAGGTCGAAGGTGGTGACCGTGCGGCCGCGCTGGGAGAGGGACTCGTTCAGCTTCCCCATGCCGCCGGCGATGTCATAGACGCGCAGGGCCTGGGGAAAGCGCGTGACGAGCAGGTCCGCGAAGAGGTCGAAACGTCGCTTGTCCGCCATGGCGGCTCCTTCAGCCCGGGCCCTTTCAGGCGCGGGTGCACACCGTCCACAACAGCCGCTCGATGACGAGCTTCCCGCTGGCGGAGGACTTCAGGGCCAGGTCCGCGTCCGCGCACGCCACCAGGGCGTTGAGCAACTCGCGGCGCTCGTAACGGGCGGCGGCCTGCATGCCGAACGCGAGCGCCCAGGCGTTGGGCGTCTTGCGCTTGGTGGCCTTCAGCTCGGCCTCCAGCTTGGGGAGGATGCGCGCCTCCACGTCGCGGCCGGTGCGCGGCGGTTGGCCGCCCGCGTACTTCTCCAGCCAGGCGTGGTTCTCCAAGAGCGAGCGGACGATGGACGCCACCGCGCCCAACAGCTGCAGCGCGTGCGTGCCCTGCCCCATCGCGTCCTCTGCGTAGGAGAGCGCGTCGCGCAGCTCGCGCTTCTGGAGCGCCTCCGTCAGCTCGAAGAACTCCTCCTCGCGCGCGTGGTGCACCAGCAGCGCCACGTGCTGCGCTTCGATGGTGGGCCCCTCCGCGTAGACGGCCAGCTTCTCCAGCTCCGACTGAAGCAGCCGGATGTTGCCGCCGATGCGCTCCTTCAGGCCCTCCAGCGCGCCCGGCCCCAGCTTCTTCTTGAAGGGGGCGAGGAACTCCCTGGAGATTTCACTGAGGTCCAGGTCCTTGTGGCGCGCGGCCACCTTGCGCTCGAAGAGGCGGCCCTTGTCCTGCGCGAACTTGAGCAGCGGGCTGCGCGAGTCCACGTCCGTGGCCGCGAGCACCAGCGCGTGCCCCGGCGGTACGCCCTTCTGGAGCAACTCCAGCAGCGCGGACGCGTCACCTTCCGGAGCGCTGATGCGCTCGTCGCGGCAGAAGGCCGCCGCCTCCTGGAGGAAGGCCAGGTCGGCCTCCGCCAGGTCCACGTTGAGCTCGTCCTTCCACTGCTCCACCGAGGGCGCGCCGGGCACGCGGGGGTCCAGTTGATCCACGCCCCAGCCCGCGCGGCCCGCGAGCGCCAGGAGCCGCCGGGCGCCCTCCTTGCGCTTGCCCGCCTTCCACGCGTCGCGCGCCTTGGCCAGCGCGTCGCCCTTGCCCTTCTTGGGCGCGAGGAACTCCGGGTCGCGCACCAGCACCACCTTGCGCCCGGGGAACAGCGGCAGCGTGGCCAACTCCTGCGCCACCTCGCGCGGGGAGGCCGCGTCCAGCACCGCGACGTTCAGCCCCATGGCGGCGTCCGGCACCAGCGTCTTCACCAGCTCGTCGGCGCCCTTCCTGACCAGGAACTCCTCGCCCCACAGGAGGTACAGCGGCCACACCTTGCCGCCCTTCACCTCCGCCAGCACCTCGTCCATGTCCGCGCTCATCGGCCCTCCACGCACAGTTCGATGAGCAGCCGCTCCAACTGCAACCGGGGCGCGCCGTTGCGCGAACCGATGGCCGTGCGCGCTGACTCCAGCAGCGAATGCCGCCGGTGCAGCGCGGCCTCCGACGTGCGCTTCGCCGCGTCCTCCGCCAGCGCCGTCATGTCGCGGTTCGCCAGCGACTCCAGCGCCCCGGCCTTCGCGAGCGACACGTCCCGCGTCCACAGGATGAGCAGCTCCAGCGCCGTGTCCGCGTCCTCGCGCGAGCCGCCGTGCGCCTCCGCGAAGCGCAGGAGGGCCGGGATGTCGTTGCCGCTCAGGGCTTCAAAGGCGGTGAGGACGTCCTTGCGCTCCTTCAGCGCGCCCACATCCAGCGCGAGCGCGCGGCCCAGGCTTCCTCCGGACATCACCGCGGCCAGGGCAGCGGTGTCCGCGTCCAGCTTGCGCTCCTGCTGCACGTGCCGAGCGACCATGTCCACGGGCAGCGGACCGAAGTAGACCTTGCTGCAGCGGCTGCGGATGGTGGGCAGCAGCCGGTCCATGGCGCTCGCCACCAGGATGAGGGTGGTCTCCGCGGGCGGCTCCTCCAGCGTCTTGAGGAACGCGTTCTGCGCCTGGACGTTCATCTGCTCCGCGCTGACCAGGATGGCCACCTTGCGCTTGGACTCCAGGCCGCGCAGCGCCAGGCGCTCCTGGAGCTGCCTTATCTGCTCCACACGCAGCTCACGGCTGGGCGTGCCGGTGAAGTCGGAGCGGCCCGCGAGTCCTCGCGACACGCGCTCGTCGTCCGGCATCACCCAGGTGACGTCCGGGTGCAGCCCCTTGGCCAGGCGCACGCAGCTGGCGCACTTGCCGCAGCCGACCTCCGGGGCCTCCGGGCACGTGAGGGCCTGGGCCAGGCCCACCGCGGCCAGCTCCTTGCCCACCCCTTCGGGCCCGGCGAACAGGTAGGCGTGATGCACCGAGCCAGACCGCAGGGCGGATTGGAGCGCGTCCATCGCGCGGGGCTGTCCCTGCACCGAGGCAAGCGTCATGGGGGGCGTGTATCCCCGCTCGGGGCCCACCCGTCAACCGCCACCTTGACCCGTGCGCGCGCCCCCGGTCTGATTCACCGGACGTGTTGAACTTCCTCGAAGGCCACCTCCCCCTGCTGGCGGGCTCCATCCTGACGGTGCTCCTGCTGGGCATCCAACGGACCACCCGCGACCCGGACCTGCGCGACGACCTGCGGGGCGCGGTGCGGATGCTGCTCGCCTTCCTGGTGCTGCGGCTGGCGGCGCGCCTGCTGCCAGAGGCCTCGACGCCGGAGGGCCTGCACAAGTTCGTGAACGTGGGCTGGATGCTCACGTTCGCATACGGCGTCATCCGGGCCGCGGTGGCGTTCGCGCTGAAGCTGGTGCGGATGCGCTCGCCGGTGACGACGCCGAAGATTCTCCGCGACGTCATCGACTTCACGCTGTACGCGCTCGCCACCGTCCCCATCCTCCAGAGCCAGCTCAACCTGGACCTGGCGGGCCTGGTCGCGTCCACCGCGGTGCTGACGGTGGTCATCGGTCTGGCGCTCCAGGAGACGCTGGGCAACCTCTTCGCGGGCCTGTCGCTGCAGTTGGACCGGCCGTTCGAGGTGGGCGACTTCATCCGCATTGGCGAGCACACCGGACGGGTGGTGCACATCGGGTGGCGCTCCATCCGCATCGCCAACTTCCGGCGTGAGGTCATCACCCTGCCCAACAGCATGGTGGGCAAGGAGCACGTGAAGAACTTCACCCAGCACCGCGAGCCCGTGGGCATCGAGGTGCAGGTGGGCGTGTCCCTGGACGCGCCGCCCAACCAGGTGAAGAAGGCACTGCTGGAGGTGGCCCGGGAGATTCCCCAGGTCCTGGTGCAGCCGCCGCCCATCGCGCGCACGGTGGCCTTCACGGAGTCCAACACGCAGTACATGGTGCGCGTGTTCCTCAATGACTTCGCGCTGTCGGACAGCGTGAAGGAGGAGCTGCACACGCGGCTGTGGTACCGGCTGCGCCGCGAGGGCATGGAACTGCCCCACGCCCAGCGCACGGTGACCCTGCGCCGCGAGACGAAGCACCACCGCCGCGAGCTGGCGGACGAAACCGTGCGCGACCTCTTGCGCCAGGTGGACCTCTTCGCGCCTCTGGGCCCGGAGGAGCTGGAGCGCCTGCAGTGCGAGGTGGTGGTGCGCCGCTTCGGCCGCAACGAGCGCATCATCCAGGAGGGCGACGAGGGCGGGACCTTCTACGTCGTGGCCTCCGGCGAGGTCAGCGTGCGCGCCGGCACGCTCCAGTCCGAAATCACGCGGCTGGGGCCGGGCCAGTACATCGGGGAGATGTCCCTGCTCACCGGCGAGCCCCGCGCCGCCACGGTGGTGGCGCTCCAGGACTCCGTGCTGATGGAGCTGGACCGGCCCACCTTCGCGCGCCTGTTCTCCGACTACCCGGGCCTCGCCCGGCAGCTCTCCGCGCTCCTCGCCCAGCGCCGCACCCAGCTGCGCGCCGTGGCCCAGGCCGCGGGCGGCGGGCCGGACCATTCACCCGAGGCGGGCCGCATCCTCGGAAGGCTGCGGTCGCTCTTCGGCCTCACGCACGAATAGGGTTCAAGCGGACCTGATGCCGCCTCACCCGCCTCCGGAACCGGTGGCTGCTTCGATGGTGTCCGCGGCCTCCACCCGGAGGCGCTCCTCCGGGGTGAACGAGTCGAACAGCAGCCGCTGCACCGCGGCCTGACGCCGGGTGGGGTCCGGCTCGCTCTGGGCCAGCGCCTCACGCTTGGCGCGGAAGTCCGCCAGCCGCTGCTTCCACTGCGCGCGCTCCGCGTCCAGCGCCTCCAGCCGCCCGGTGGCCTCTGGCCCCACGGTGGACAGCCGGTGCTGGCGCAGGTCCGCGGCCGTCGCTCCCGCCGCCAGCAGCTCCTGCTCCACGGCCTGCTGCCGCAGCGGGCGCACGGCCTCCTCGCGGCTGGCGCGCACGTCCGGGGGCAGCCGCTCCTCCAGGGCCGCCATGCGCTGCTCGCGCTCCTCCTTCGTCAGCGACGCGTCCTTCATCAGCTTCAGCCGCTCCACGGCGACGGCGTCCACCGCCTCCTCCTGCCCGAAGAGGCCGTCAGCCGCGCCGCCCAGGTGCTCCCGGCGCAGCTTGCGCAGGGACTCCAGGCGCTCGGCGGTGTCCATCGTGGCCGCGGAGCCCTTCGACCCCAGGCCCCGCGCTGCCTCCAGATAGGCCAGGTAGTCGTCCAGCACCTGCACCGCTTCGTCCATGGCGGCGGCAGGCAGCTTCTTCGCCCGCAGCGCCGCGAGGATGCGCTCGCGGATGAGCGACACCGGCTCCTCACCCGTGGCGGACAGGTAGTAGTTGAAGAGCCGGCGCAGGTCCGCGTTCGGCACCAGGTGCCCGGACGCATCCACCAGCACCGCGCCATCCTCCTCCGTGTCCTTGAGCGAACCGGGCAGTGGCGGCAGCGGCGCGCCAGCCTGCGAGTCCGGGCTCGCCGTCACGACAGCACCGGGAACGGCGGGAGACGCCCCCTGCGGCCGCGACCCCTGAGCGACGGGAACGGCGGACGGCGTTACAGCGAGTCCGGGCGCGTCCTCCGCCCGGACCTTCCACCACGAGAAGACGCCGGCACCCAGGAGGGCGCACAGCGCGACCACGAGAATGACGGCGCGGCTCTTCATGGTGGGGCGCTCCATCAACGGATTACAGGCCCGCGGTCTTCAGGCGGTTCGCCTGGGTGCGGAACACGGACTTCGGGTCCGTGAAGAACGCCGTCAGGCCCAGCACCTGGTTCACTTCGTCCAGGTGGTTCATGTCGTAGTTGTCACGGATGACCGTGCCGAAGCGCGAGCTGCAGCGGCCCACGAGGCCGTCGTTGGCCTCGCTGTAGAAGAAGGACGACAGCTTCAGCGCGTAGTCGGACGCGTCGAAGACGTTGGTGAAGGGATCCGTGCCGGACCAGGAGTAGTAGCGCTGACCCTGCGTGCCCGTCGCCGCGCCAGTGCCGCACGAGGAGGTGGGCAGACCCGCCGGGTACTTCGCGTTGTACGTGGCCGCGCCCGAAGCGGACAGCGCCGTCAGCGCGCCGATCGCGTCCTGGGACTGCGTGTGGCCGGACAGCAGGCCCAGCACCAGGCCCAGGTTGTTCGCGAAGTACGACAGCACGCCCTCCGTGAACGAACCGCCCTTGATGTTCGAGCGCAGGTAGGTGGCCAGGTCCGCGCCCTTGTGCGGCGTGCCCACCGTCGTCACGGACGCCACCAGGTCCGGCCGCACCGCCGCCACGTAGCGCACGTCCAGGCCGCCGTGGCTGTGGCCAATCAGGTTCACCTTCTTCGCGCCCGAACGCGCGAGCACGTCCTGCACCTGCGCCAGCAGCGCCTCGCCGCGCGCCTCGCTCGTGTTGAACTGCGGAACGTGCGTGATGTAGACCTTCGAGCCGCCCGACTTCAGCGTCGACTCGATGCCGTAGAAGTAGTCGAGCACCCCGAACAGCGAATCAAAACCCGCCATGCCGTGCGCCAGCACGATGGGGTACTTCGTCTGCGTGTACGTATCCGCGGCGCGCGCGGGCTGCGCCCAGAGGGCAAGAACCGCGACAGTCAGAACGAGGGTCCGGACGGCGTTTCGCATACAGGCTCCTGATTGGGGAGGGCGGATCATCGAAGGGATTGACCCGCGAATCAGCCCATAAAGCGAGACACTGATAAAAATCAAGCCAACCTCAGAATTAACTGCAAAGCGTGTCAGCTCCGGGTCAGGCCGGACGCATGGTGTGTGTTGTCCTTCCCTCCACGACACGACGCGTCAGCAACCGAGACGCGCTGCGCAATCCCAAATCAACGCAATGCATTACGATTTCAACACCCCGCGTCGGAGTGGCAGCATGCGGGCCCTTCCCGAGGAGCACGCGCTTGGACACCGCCGCCTATCAGGCCTTCACCGTGGAATTGACGCGCAGGGCTGACGCGGACGGCCGTTTCCGCGGGCTCGTGGCGCTGGGCTCGATGGCGGCGCGCGACTACGCGCCGGATGACTTCAGCGACCATGACTTCTTCGTCGTCGCATGGCCCGGACACGCTGAAACATTGAGACAGGAGCGCGGCTGGCTGCCCCGCGCGGAGGACGTGGCGCTGGCGTTCCGCGAGACGGCGCACGGCCTCAAGGTCGTGTACCGCGACGGGCACCTGTTGGAGTTCGCGGTGTTCGACCTGGAGGAGCTGTCGTTCGCGCGCGTCAACCGCTACCGAGTGCTGCTGGACAAGGGCGGCGTGACGGAGCGCATGGACGAGCGCGCGCGGGACACGGCGGCGGAGCTCCAGCGCACGGCCCCGGACGACGCGTGGCTGTTCGGGCAGTGGCTCACGCAGGTGCTGGTGGGCGTGGGGCGCCACGCGCGCGGCGAAGGGCTCAGCGGGCGCTCGCGGCTCTACGAAGCGGTGCGTCTGTTCTGCCTGCTGCTCGCGCGCCACGTCCCCGCCCCTGCTGCTTCGCTGTTGGACGGGTTGGATCCGGTGCGGCGCGTGGAGCGCGTGTATCCGGAGACAGGCGGTGAGCTGGCGCGAGCGTTGGCAGGCGATACGCCGGGCCTCGCACGCACGCTCCTGCGGCTGGCTGAACGCGAGCTGTCCCACGTGCCCGCGTACCCGCGCGACGGAGTGGCCGCCGTGCGGGCGCGGCTCGATTCGTTGCGCAGGTAGGCGAGCGGCACCTCAGGCGCGGGCGGCGTCCGGTTCCCGGGCGTTGTGCGCGATGACGAGCACCCGTTCGGGATGCGGCTGCCGGCGCGCCCAGTCCAGGAGCGCGGTGAAGGCATCCGGCGTGGAGGCGGCCGTGGCCAGGAGCATGCGCGGCTGGTGTTCGAAGAACAGGTCCTCCGCTCCCAGGTTCTGGGCCCCCCACGTGCGCCAGCCGGGCACCGACGTGCCGGGCGCGGGCTGCAGGCCGGTGACGGTGAAGCCACCGGCCATGAAGACGCGCGTCAGGCCCACCAGCGTCGCGCCCGTGCCGAAGCCACACACCACGTGCCGCACCGTGGGGAAGCGCTCGCGCACCTGCGCGCGCAAGCCCGACGCCCAGGCCTCCACGCACGCGACCATCGCTCGATTGGTGAGCTGCCGGGGCCAGCTCCAGCCCTCGCGCTCCAGGGACTGGGCCTGGTGGAACATGTCCGCCATCGAGTCCACCTGGCGCACCTGCCCCTGGAAGCCGTTGGCGCGCAGGTACGTCGCGCCCGCCGCGTCCGTCAGGGCCACCGTGGGCAGGCCCCGCTCGCGGCCCAGGAGGTCCAGCGCCAGCGCGCTCGACGCGCCGGACAGCTCCACCAGCCCGCGCGAGCCCGGCGGCATCGCGGCCAGGTAGCGCGCGAAGGTGAGGTACTTGAGGCTGCCGGACGGCTGCGCCCCACCCCACAGCACCACCGGACCGCCCGCACGAGGACGCGACAGGGAAAACACTCCACGCATGGCCGCCCCCATGGCGCGCACCCGCATTCCGCGCCCGACACGCGCCGGAGTCTTCCGGAGGCGGCCCCCCTCGGCCATTGCCCCCAGGGAGGAACGGATGTCCTGAGTGGGACGGCGCAAGTCCCTGCAAGCACGTGGCGGGCGGTTATGCTCCGCGCCCATGTCTCAAGCCCCGCGCGTCCGCATCCTGCTGTCGGAGACGTACAACCCCTGGTTCAACCTGGCGACCGAGGACTGGATCTTCCGCGAATTGGATCCCTCCACCCAGACGCTCTTCCTCTGGCGCAACGACAACACGGTCGTCGTCGGCCGCAACCAGAACCCGTGGTCCGAGTGCAACCTCGCGCGCATGGAGGAGGACAAGGTCTTCCTCGCGCGGCGCACCAGCGGCGGCGGCGCGGTGTTCCACGACCTGGGCAACACCTGCTTCACGTTCCTGTCCGCGAAGGAGGGCTACGACAAGACGGCGAACGTCCGCATCCTGCTGGACGCGCTGTCGCGGCTGGGCGTGACGGCGCAGGCGTCCGGGCGCAACGACCTGGTGATTCCGCTGGAGGACGGCCCCCGGAAGATCAGCGGCAGCGCATACCGCGAGACGAAGGACCGCGCCTTCCATCACGGCACGTTCCTCATCCACGCCAACCTGTCGCGGCTGGCCAACTACCTCACGCCGCACCCGAAGAAGCTGGAGTCCAAGGGCAGCGCGTCGGTGCGCTCGCGCGTGATGAACATCCGCGACCTCCAGCCGGAGACCTCCCATGAGTCGCTGGTGAAGGCGATGATCGGCGCCTTCTGCGACTTCCACGGCGCCACCGCGGAGCCGGAGCTGCTGGAGCCCTCGTTCCTGGAGAGCCAGCCGTCGCTCAAGCGCACCTTCGATCATTACGCGTCGTGGGACTGGCGCTTCGGCAACGCGCCCCGCTTCAGCCACCAGATGGTGGAGTACCTGTCGTGGGGCTTCTTCGAGGTCCACGTCGACACGGAGAACGGACACGTCACCCGCGCGCAGGTCTTCTCGGATGCGCTCTACCCGGACCTCGTGCAGGACCTGCAGGCGGCGCTCACCGGCAAGCCGCACAGCCGCGACGGGATGCAGCAGGCCGTCGCCGAGGTCCGCGCCCGCCACCCCTCGCAGGAGCGCGAGTTGGCGGAGCTGGAGACGTGGCTGATGGGCCAGGTCGAGGTCTGACCCGGCCCATCCGCCGTCACTTCACTCAGCGATGGCCACCACCGCCGTGGCCACCGCCGGAGCCGCCACCCCAGCCGCCGCCGCTGCCGCCGCCGCGGCTGCTGGAGCCGTGAGACGCACCGCCGCTGGAGCCGCGCGAGGAGGAGGAACCACCGCCGCGGCCGGAGCTGCCGCCACCCCAGCCGCCGCTGTTGCTGCTGGAGGACCCGCCGCCGGTCTGCTGGACGCGGCCGGAGCTGCCGCCGCCCCAACCGCCGCCGCTGCTGGACGAGGAGCGTCCCCCGCCACCCGACGGCGGACGCGCGGGGCTGGAGCCGCCACCCGACGACGGACGCCCGGGGCTGGAGCCACCATTCCAACCGCCGGAACCACCGCTGGACTGGTGCGCGCCGCCAGTCGTGCCGCGCCCACCAGGGGGCGGACTGCGCGTGCCACCCCAGCCGCCGCTGTTGCCGCTGTTGCCGTTGTTCGACGAGTGGACGCCGCTGCCCTGCGGACGGTAGGGCCCGGGACGGCTGTTGCCCCGGCCACCGTTGGACGTGTAGCGCCCGGGCGACGCGTCATGCGAGCGCGGGCTGTTGTACCGGTACGGCCCCGGGCGGGAGTAGTGGTAGCGCCCCGGGCGGTAACGGTCGTGCCCGTAGCCGTAGTAGCGCCACGACACGCCCGGATACCGGTACCACGAGCGCAGGAACAGGTTCGGACGGCCGAAGGAGAACGAGATGTGCGCGTGGCGGTAGACCGGCACGACGACGCGCACCGAGCCGTTGTAGCCCCAGCCGCCGCCCACGAACGCCCAGGACGGGCCACGGCGCACCCAGTGCGGCGACACGAACACCAGGCCCGGACGCGGCGGCTCCATCCAGGAGCCGGAGACCCACTCGTAGCCGTTGGCGCCCCAGTACCAGTAGCCCGGCGCCCACGTGTAGCCCACGGACGGCGCGGGGGGCGGCGACTCCACGCGCAGGGCCGGAGGCGCCTGGGTGGCCGTCACGTCCTCGCTGGCGACCTCCACGGGGATCTCCACCTCGGTGGAGCCCTCCTGGGCCCAGCCGCCGGACACCCAGCGCCAGACGTCGTCGTCCTGCGCCCAGTAGCCGTTGACGTACTGGTAGCCGGGCATGCGCTCCACCCAGCCGCCGGACTTGAACTGCCAGCTGTCGCCGTCCCAGTACCAGTGCCCGGACGTCCAGACCGCGCCGGCATAGGGCCGGGGGGTCGGTGACTCGGCGGGCAGGTCAGGGGGCGGAGAGGGCGCGATGGGCCCGGAATCATCCGCGTTGGACTGCTGGGCGTACCCGTCGTCATCACCCCAGTCATCCGCGGCGACCGGCGAGGTCTGCGCGAACGCCCCCTGGGTCGCCAGGCCGACAATCAAACCCATCCACCATCGAGAACCCATGACTCCGTCTCCGATCTCCAGACACCCGTGGGGACGCCGGCTGCCCCCACTTTATTCACCCTGGAGGCTCCCGGCCCGCAAACCTGTCGACACTGCTACAGTCCCAAGGGACGCGAATGCTGCGCCGACTCCTCCCCACATTGCTCGCCCTGGGCTTCGGACTGCTGGCCCTCGGATGGGGGCTGGTGAGCCTCCAGCGCATCTTCACCCAGGAGCGTGAGGACGCGCGCGCCCAGGTGCGCTCGCGGCGCATCGCCCTGGAGCAGCTGGCCGCCGAGTCCCTGCGCACCGCGCTCGCGCAGATGATGAAGTCCCACCTGCCGAAGCTCAACGCGGCCGTGGGCGACCCGCTGCTGCCCGCCGAGGGCTACTACCTGCTCTTCCGCGGCCACCAGTTCCTGCCGCGCGTGGACTGGCCCCGGGAGGGCGCGGACGTCCCGGCCCAGGCCAACTACACGATGCTGGCGCACGCGCTGGAGGATGGTCAGGCCCCCTCCCCCTACCAGGAGCGGCTGTCCCGGCTGCGCGCGGCGGAGGCCGCCCGGGCCTCCAGCAGCGAGGCGCGCAAGGACGCGGCGGTGGAGTCCCTGCTGCGCTACCACGCGGCGCACCCGCTGCCGCCGGATCAGGAGCTGCCCTTCACCCTGCTGATGGTGGAGTACCTGCAACGCGGCGAGGAAACGCAGCCCCTCATCCGGGCGCTGGTGCGCGAAGGCCTTCCGGAGGAGCTGGGCGGCATGTCGCGGGACGCGGGCCTGCAGCGCAACGTGCTGCGCTCCCGGGCCCAGCTCACGCAGCCGGACTTCAACTTCCTCCAGGCGCGCATCGTGGCGTTGAGCCGCACCCTGTCGGAGCCGTCCGACGCCTTCGTGGCGCGCGTGCAGGAGGCCGGCGCGGGCGCCCTGGTGCTGCCGGAGCCGCTGGACGGTCCCACGCTCCTGGCCGAGCAGTGGTACGTGGAGCCCGCGGCCGAGCAGGTGCACGGGCTGGCCGTGGACATGGGCGCGCTGCTCTCCGAGCTGACGCAGGAGCTGCGCGGGCGCAACCTCATCCCCCGGGATGGACAGGTGCGGCTGGGGCCCGGCGGCGTGGCGCGGCCCCTGAAGCACCCGGGGCTGGAGGTGGCCACGCCCGGGTGGGCCGCGGCGGAGGCGGACATCGAGGCGCGATACGGCCTGAAGACGCTGCTCGTGGCGGCGTGCGGCGCGCTCGCGTCGGCCATCGCGGCGCTGGCGGTGGTGGCCCAGCAGCGCAAGTACCGCTTCGTGGAGCTCAAGAGCGACTTCGTCTCCACCGTGTCCCACGAATTGCGCACGCCGCTCGCGTCCATCCGCCTGTTGGGGGAGACGCTGGAGCGCCGGCTGGGCAAGAGCCCGGAGGCGGGGGACTACCCCACCCGCATCGTGCGCGCGGCGGAGGGGCTGCACTTCCTGGTGGAGAACATCCTGTCCTTCAACCGCATCGACAAGGGGCGATGGGCGCTGAGGCCCGCGCGCGTGCGGCTGGAGGAGGCGGTGGGCAACCTGCGCGACGACTTGATGGACGCCGTCACCGTGCCGGTGGAGCTGAGCTCGGACGTGGGGGACGTGGAGCTGGACGCGGACGCGTCGCTCGTGCGGATGCTCTTCGCCAACCTGGGCCGCAACGCCTGTCTCTACAACCTGCGAAGCCCGGTGGTCCTCACGGTGCGCGCCTATCCGCAGCCGGGCTTTGGCGCCACGGTGCTCTTCAGCGACAACGGGGTGGGCATTCCCCCGGAGGAATGGGAGCGCGTGTTCCAGGACTTCTACCGACTGACGACGCCCGGGCCGGAGGTGCATGGAAGTGGCCTGGGGCTGGCGCTGTGCCGCAGAATCATGGGCCTGCACCAGGGCAGCATCCAGGTGGCCTCCTCCGGCCCCGAAGGCACGACCTTCGCCCTGACCTTTCCCGAGACGCGCAGATGACGACGCAGACGCCACCCTCCACCACCCGCCCGACCATCCTCATCGTCGAGGACGACGCCAACCTGCGCCTGGGCCTGCGCGACAACCTGCGCGACGAGGGCTACGACGTGACGGACGCCCCGTCCGCGAAGGACGCGGCGCCAATCTTGAAGTCGCGGGCGTTCGACCTGCTCATCCTGGACGTGATGCTGCCGGGCGAGGACGGCTACAGCTTCTGCCGCCGCCTGCGCGCGGAGGGCGTGAAGAGCATGGTGCTGATGCTCACCGCGCGCTCGCTGGAGGACGACCTGGTGCGCGGCTTCGAGGCCGGCGCGCAGGACTACCTCACCAAGCCCTACCGGCTGCGGGAGCTGCTCGCGCGCGTGCAGGCGCTCGTGCGCAGGGCGGGCACGGCGCCGCCGCAGGTGGTGACCTTTGGCGCCTTCACGCTGGACCTGGGCCGCCGCGCGGTGCTGCGGGCGGACGGCGGTGAAGTGGACCTGACGCGCACGGAGTTCGACCTGCTGGCGTTCCTGTTGCGCCACCGCGACCGCGCCCTGCCCCGAGGCGAAATCCTGGACGCGGTGTGGGGCCGCGACGTCGTGGTGGATCCGCGCACGGTGGACAACTTCGTGTCGAACCTGAAGAAGAAGCTCGGGTGGACGAGCACGTCCGGCTTCACCATCCACACGCTGCGCGGCGTGGGCTACCGCATGGAGGTCCTGAGCGGCGGCCCGTCATGACGCAACCATGACCAACACATGGAGCCCTGTCGGCCTTTCGACTGGCGGGACTTCGTACCTTGCATCTTGTGGGGACGGGACGCCTGGAGCGTCCGCCCCGAACAGGAGGCGGGTCAGATGTTTGAGTCGGTCATCGAACGGCGGGGAGTGCGCTCGGGACGGTTCGGCACGGGCGCGTGGGTGTCCATCGGCGTGCACGCGGGGCTCCTGGGCCTGGTGTTCTTCATCTCCGGCCGCGTGCCCGAGACCGTCGAGGCTCCCTGGGTGAACATCGTCCATCGCGGGCCCGCCATCCAGAGGGGTACGAAGCAGGCCGCGCAGCCGAAGCCGGCCACGACGACCGCACCGAAGCCGAAGCCGCGCACGGACCGCATCCCGCTGAACCCGAAGCCGCTGCCCGCGGATCCGCCGGAGGCGAAGCCGGATCCGGAGCCGACGACCATCGCGGACGCGGCGGCCACCACCGACGCGACGGGCACGGGCGAGACCGGTCAGTCGGGTGACCCGGACGGGAGTCAAGACAGTGACAGCCCCATCGGCGTCGCGGGCGTGCCGGTGATCCCGACCGCGCCCACGGGCACGGATGTGCTGCCCTTCCAGGGCGGGATGACGCCCCCGAAGATGCTGAGCGGTTCGCAGTTCAGCTACACGCTCGAAGCGCGGCGCGCGGGCGTGGAGGGGATGATCATCGCGAAGTGCGTCATCACCACGGAGGGCCGGGTGCGCGACTGCCGCATCATCAAGGGCCTGCCGTTCATGGATGACGCGGTGCTGGAGTCCCTCTCCTCGCGTCAGTACCAGCCGCTGACGTTCCAGGGCCGTCCGGTGAACGTGTCGTACACGTTCAACATCAAGCTGAAGATGCCGTAGCCGCGGGGCCGGGTGTTCGCCAGTGGAAGCGCCCGGACGCCTGTCTCCCCCTCGAGTGGGGAAAAGAATCGCGGCGGGAGTGCGGGCCCGTTAGGAGACTCCCGTCGCGCCTGGCCATGTGCGCGATACCGGCACCGGAAGGAGCGGGTCTCCCCCGGCCCGCTCCCGGTGCCGGTCCCTTTACCCGAGCAATGGCGGACACCTGGTACGACGCGGTGGTGGTGGGTGCGGGCTTCGGCGGCCTGGGTACTGCGCTGGAGTTGTGCCGCCGGGGCGCCCGGGTGGCGCTGTGCGAAGGGCTCAACTACCCGGGCGGCTGCGCGAGCACCTTCCGGCGCGGGGGCTACGCCTTCGAGTCCGGCGCCACGCTGTTCTCCGGCTTCGGTGAGCATCAGCTCTTCGGCCGGTGGATCCGCGAGCACGCGCTGGACGTGACGGTGGACTGGTTGGATCCCCTGGTGGAGCTGCGAACGCCGGGGATGCGGCTGCCCGTGCACCGGGACCGGGAGCGGCTCATCACCGAGTTCTGCGCGCTGCCCGGAGCCCCCGTGCGGGGCGTGCGGCGGTTCTTCGAGTTGCAGGCCCAGGTGGCCGGTGCGTTGTGGCCGCTGTTCGATGACCCGGACCTGTTGCCGCCGTTGAACCTGAAGACGCTGATGCGGCACGCGGGGCGCGCGTGGTCATACATGCCGCTGGCGCGGTGGCTGGGCCGTCCGCTGGGCGCGGTGCTCGCGCATCACGAACTGGAGGGCTTCACGCCGCTGCGCACGTATCTGGATGCGCTCTGTCAGATCACCGTGCAGTGCCCCGCGGCGGAGGCGGAGGCGCCGTTCGCGTTCGCGGCGATGGACTACTACTGGCGCGGCACGGGGCACGTGCGGGGCGGCATCGGCCGGTTGGCGACGGCGCTGACGAAGGCCATCTCGGCCCGGGGCGGCGACGTGTTCATGGCGAACCGGGTGCGCGCGGTGACGCCGGTGGATGGAGGCTGGCGGGTGACGGCGCGCAGGGGTGAGCTGCTCGCCCGGCATGTGGTGGCCAACGTGCTGCCTCAAGGGCTGCGCACGCTGATGGAAGTTCCGGTGGGGCGGCTTCCCCGGGTGGATGCGCTCGCGGAGCGCGTGGACGACGGCTGGGGCGCGGCGATGCTCTACCTCGTCGTGCGGCCTCCCGAGGGTGACTCCGGCGGCGCGCATCACTTCGAGCTGGTGCGCGACGAGCAAGCCCCCTTCATCGAAGGCAACCACCTCTTCGCCTCC
Source organism: Corallococcus sp. AB032C (assembly GCF_003668935.1). Taxonomy (NCBI): domain Bacteria; kingdom Pseudomonadati; phylum Myxococcota; class Myxococcia; order Myxococcales; family Myxococcaceae; genus Corallococcus; species Corallococcus sp. AB032C. The sequence continues at coordinate 225,414 of NZ_RAWP01000001.1, forward strand.
GTGAGCGGAGCGGCGGACGAAGGGCGCGCACGGCCGGGGCAGCGCACGGTGACGGTGTCCACGCACGTGCCGTTGAGGAAGGTCGCGGGCATGACGCCTGAGGAGCAGGCGCCCTACTTCGCCGGGCTCCATGCGCGGATGCGCGAGAACCTGGAGGCGCTGCTCCCGGAGTGGATGGCCAACGTGGTGCACGTCATGACGGCGTCGCCGCGCACGTTCCAGCGCTTCACGTTGCGCGAGGCTGGCGCGGTGGGCGGAGTTCCCCGTCGCGCGGGGTTGAACAACTACCGCGTGCTGGGACCCTTCCAGGCGCAGCGCGGCGTGTGGTTGGTGGGGGACTCCGTGTTTCCGGGCCAGAGCACCCTGGCCACCGCGGTGGGGGGCGTGCGCACCGCCGCGAGCATCGCCGCGTTGCGCTGACGCTATGTTTTACAATGCAACCCGTCATCCACGGTTCCACTGAAATCCGCGACACCCTGTTTCACGCACAGTCGCATGCCGCATATGGTTTGCGTCCCCCTCAAGGAGGACACATGCGGTCATTCATTCTCGGTGGTGTGCTGGCGATGGCGGTGGGCTGTGGCGGTCCCATGGAGCAGGAGAGCGAGCCGAACCTGGCCACGCAGGAAGCTCCCCTGCCGGACTGCTCCAACGAGCCGAACGCGAACCTGCACCGGTATTACAACGACGCCGCGCACACCCAGTTGATTGGTGAGTTTGGTTGCTACTGCGGCGGGCTCTACTACTGGGGCGGCCGGTCGGTCTACTCGGAGTACATCCAGGAGTGCTGAGCCGCTGACGTCAGCAGTGGCGTGACCCGGCATTGCGCGCCGGGTCACGCATCGAAATTTCCAAAGACAGACGCACGTACCTAGGCAACCCCCGACACCATGGGGGCGGTTGAAGTCCGCGTCTCCGCGAGGATCCGCGCCAGCTCCACGGCGGCGTCCTCCGGCCGGACGCTGGTGTCCGAGATGCCGGCGATGAGCCGGGTGCGGTCGTGGTCCACCGCGCCCGGCTTCACCCAGGTGTCCGCGTCCGGCGCCGTGAGATACGCGGAGAAGGCGTGGTGCCCGGAGCCGGGGCGCTCGCCAATCACATGCACCAGGGCGCGCGGACGCGGGTCCCCTTCCGCGCCGAACAGCAACTGGCCCACCTGGTAGCCCGCGCGCACCCGGCCGTGCTTCACCACCAGCACCTCCGGCGCCACCCTCCAGCCCGTCCCCTCCAACTCCGAGCGCAGCCGCGCCAGGAACGGCGCCAGGTGGCCCTCGTCCATCAGCGAGCGCGGATCCAGCCCGTCCGAGATGACCACCTGCGCGTCGTACCGGCCCGCGTGCTGGTCGCGCAGCGCGCGCACCTTCGCCTCCGAGGCCTCGTCCAGAGACTCGCCGGACGGCGGGTGCAGGATGTAGTCGCGACGGTCCAGGGAGCGCGACTTGAGCCACGCCGCGCGCGGGATGGACTCCACCGCCGCTTCGGACAGCTCCGACCACAACCCCACCTTGCCGTCGTCGTAGAGGCCGCGCACCTCCCGCTCCAGCGTGGGCTCCAGCGTCCAGGGGGCCTCGCCGTGCCCCACCGCCAGCGGAACACCCCGGGCACGCACCTCCGCCATCTTCACTTCCGCCTCCGCCCGCAGCTCCGCCTCCGGACGCGTGTCGCCCTTGGCCCGGCGGAAGTGCACGTAGACGTGGGCCGGGTCGCCGAAGTGCTTCGTGGGCCGGCCGTCCGCATCGATGACGCCCAGGCGCTGGAAGAAGGCCCACATCCGGTCGTCCACCTTCAGGCCGTACCGCTCGCGCAGCCGCACGTGGTCCTGGAAGGACGTGGTGAGGTAGCTGAGCATCGGATCATTCCGCGTGGGCAGCGACATCATGTACGCCGGCCCGGCCTCCGCGAGCTGCTCCTGGCACCAGCCCAGGTCATCCAGCGTGACGTCCATGTGCAACGTGGAGCACACGTCCAGGCCCAGCGTGAGGCCGTGCAGCTTGCCCATCACGATGTCTTCCAGGCAGCAGCGCACCAGTTGCTCGCGCGTGCGGAAGACCTCCGGGCCAATGAAGCCCGCCACGTCGTTGACGTGCACCCACGGCGCCGCGTCCCGCCCCGTCCCCTCCTGAGCCAGGGCCACGCGGCGCTTGAGCGCTCGCGCGAAGCCGTACTTGCGCGACTCGTGGATGAGCATGTCCGTGCCGTGGTGGTGCCCGTTCGTCGCGTCCGCCCCCTGCCCCGTCTCGAAGTACAGGCCCCACTTGCCGGTGCGCGACGCCGCGTGCGCCACCATCTTCTCCAGCGTCACGTCGAAGGTGCGGTTGGCCGCTTCGTTTCCACCGAGGCTCTGGAACCAGATGCCCGTGGTGCCCGGCCGCATCGCCTCCACCTGCGCCTGCACGTCGATGTGCGAGAGCACGCAGTGGGGCATCACCTCCTCCAACCCGAACGTCACCAGCACGTCGTGCAGCGCGGACTCCACCGCGGCCACCGACGCCACGTCCGAGGACACCGGGTTGGTCCCCAGCACCACGTCGCCCACCGCGAAGGACCACCCGTTGAGGACCTGCCAGCAGATGTCCTCTGGATGATCCGTGGGCGAGTTGGGCTGCAAGCGCGCCCCCAGGTAGCCCTTCGCGCCCACGCAACTGCCCGGCAACGGATGGAAGATGCGCCCACCGACTGTCTTCAGCTCCGCGTCGTCCATCAGCTTCACGACGCACGCGATGACGTCGCTGGGCAGCCCGTCCAGGACGTCAAGCACCTGGGGCTCCGGCGCGGTGAGCAGGAAGTCCTTGAGCTGGCCCAACGTCCAGTCCGCCACGCGCTTCCAGCGCGCCGCGTCCCACGCCTCCAGGTTGAAGACATACAGCCGGTCCTCGAACGGAGGATGCGCGTGCAGGTCGTCCAGCTGCGTGCGCGACAACAGGGTCCGCGCGTTGCGCCGCGAAGCCTCGTCCGCCGCCGCGACGCCGATGGCCTCGTCGCCTTCCTTGAACGCATTCGCCGCGCCCAGCACCTGCTGATACAGGCGCGCATCGAAGCCGCCGCTCAGGCGCTGCACGTAGTCGATGACATCTTCGTGGGGGAGGACGTCGGGGAGACAGACGCTCATGGGGCGAGAGCTTTAACCGGCGCCCCCACCGCGCCACCATCCCCCGAGGGCCGTGTCGCCTGCGTGACGCCCGGACGCCTGCCCTCCGCGATGCTTGGTGTTACAATCGTTAGCGCGCTGAAGCTCACCCGCCGTTCTTGCCAGGGACGCAGCCCGCCGCGGGCTTCCAGGTGAGCAGCGCGTCCACCCGCGCGTCCTGGACCTTCGACACGCCCTCTGGTGCGTCGACGCGATTGACGCCGGGCCCTCGCGTGAAGTCGAGCTCCCGGACAGGGACGGGCAATGCCGGGCAGCCCTCCTGCAACGTGGCTTCTGCTTCGGTCATGAGCACGTTCGCGTGGTCCTCGCCGGGAGCCCACGAGTAGGGAAACCTGAAATCGCCAGAGAGAGGCTCCGCGCCTCCGGGAGGAAACCACTTCCAGCTCAAGGTCGTCTGCGCGGTGGATCCTCCGAAGACCCCACCGGCGATTCCGCCCTCGCGCCCTTCATCGGTCGCGGGCCACTCGACGCGGAGGCCCTTCGGCACCGGCACGCGCACGGCCTCCACCTGCACCCGGTCCTTCACCTCTGGCTCCAGCAACAGCATCCACATCAGTTCGCGGATCCGCTCCGGCGACACGCGCCCCACCCTCACACCGGACTGCCGTGCGGCGTCCGTTCCCGCCACGTCCACCTTGCCGTCGGACTTCAACGCCAGGTTGGAGCAGCTGCTCGAGCGGAACGTGGTCCCCGTCGCCAGGTGGTAGGCGTCGAGCTGATCACAGAACGCGTAATGCCCCCGTCTGCCCCGTATCACCAGCCAGCCGTCCGTCGGCGCTCGGATGCGTCCCAGTGGAAGCGCGGGCAGAACGTGCCGTGCCCCCGGGCTTAACGCCAGGCATGCGCGCCACGTCATGTAGCGATGGAGGGATGGCTGTTTCCGGGCTTCCTTCATGCAGTCTGGCGGAGTCTGAGCATCCTCGTCGAACGTGCCGGGGCGACGGTTCTCCGGACGGAAGGACTTCTCCGCCCGCGCGCGCCAGGCCTCGGTCTCCGCGCCGCAATCCCCCACCTTCATGGGACACAGCAGGGAGGCCAGCCGATGCCTCGGTGACGCCTCGCGCGACAGCACGTCGCGAACGTCCGGCGGAATCACGATGGTCTGCGCCCCTGGACCGCCCAGCTCCAGATAGGACGTGAAGTACGCCTTGCCCCCGTCGCGCCACCACGTCTTCAACGCGAGCGCGGGCACGGAGCCCTCCTCGTTCTGGGTCAGCGCTTCCAGCCCCTCCTCCTCGCGGGCGATCCGGAAGCAGCGGTGGCCCAGCAGGGACAGGAGCCCGGTCTGTGCCGCCACCACCTCTCCGTCGTCCGCGAGCGCCTCCATCCGCGCGTCGAACGCGGTCAACTGCTCCCGCGCCGACTTCCAATCGGCGGAGTCCGGCGTACACGGGACGATGCGCCCCGCCTGCGAGGGCGATGCCGCCAACAGCCAAACCAGCCCGAACGACACCATGAGGGACACGGACATGACCGCCATGGCACCCGTTCCCAGGCTCGGACGTCAAGTCGCGTGGCGGCGCACTACTCGCCGAGGAGGGCCGACCAGAAGCGCACCATCTTCAGCGCCTCCATCGCGCTGGCCTGCCGGTCCATCTCCGCGTGGGTGATGAGCGGCGTGGGCCGCAGGTGCACCTGCGTGTGGGGCTCCAGCGCGCGCGCCAGCAACGTGGATTCGATGGCGGGGATGACGGAGTCGTCCGTCCCGTGCAGCAGGTACACCGGCGCCCGGGGCGAGGGAGAACGATCCGGCGACAGCGACGGGTCTCCGGCGAAGTCCTTCACGAAGGGCAGCAACCGGGTCCCCAGCGCGGCCACATCGCGCGTGTTCACCTGGTGCAGCAACGTGGCGGTGGGCTCCGGCAACGTGGCCTCCATCGCGCGCGCCTCCGCGAACGCGGCCTCGGCCTGCTTCGAGTCCACGAGCGTCAGGTGCGACGCGTGCATGAACTTCAGGACGCCCTCGCGCAGGGCCGCCACCTGCTCCGGCGGCACCAGCCGGTCCGCGACGTTCAGCAGGATGACCACCACGCCGTAGTCGTGCGGCTTGCGGTGCACCCCGTCCGCCTGCACGCCCGTGCACAGGAAGGACAGCACGCGTGAAAGGTCGCCGTGACCTCCGAAGGACAGCACCGCGGCCACCTTGTCGCGCAGCGCGGGCCGGCCCGCCGCGACGACGGACAGCCCTCCGGAGAAGCTGATGCCGAAGAGGTCCACCTTCCCCTCCGGCGCCAGCGCTCCCGGCCCCAGCGCCCACAGGGCCGTGTCCTCGATGTCGTCCGGCAGGCACGGCGTGATTTCGTAGCGCAGCAGGTCCGGCGGCTCCGGCGTGAGCACCGGATGTCCGCTCATCGCCAGGTCCTCCGCCAGACTCACCAGCCGGGGCTCGTCGATGCCCGCCGCGTGCACGCCCGACGTGAGGACGATGAGCCGTCCCCTGCGCCGGTCCGGATGGTAGAGCCGCGCACGCATCGGCCCGTGGCGCGTGGGCACGCTCAGGTCCGCGACGGTGAAGGCCCCGGTGCCGTAGCGGGCCAGCGCATCCGCCGTGGTGCCGTGGAGCCCCGCCGCGCGCAGCACGAAGGACAGCCCTCGCAGCTCGGGCGGCAGCAGGAAGACGACCGCGAGCAGCAGGGCCGCCAGCACGGCCCCCAGCGTCCAGCGCGTCCGGTGCTTCATTGCATCAGGGTTTCGACGAAGGTGCACAGCTGGTCGCGCTCGAAGGGCTTCTCCAGCAGCTCTCGCGCGCGGCGGCCCACGAACTCACGGGCCTGCGGGTTCACCCCGCCCGTCATCAGACCGGTGCGCGGCGCCAGCTCCGGCGCCAGCCGCTCCAGCTCCACCAGGAAGTCCATGCCGCTCATGCCCGGCATCATCAGGTCGCAGAGGATGGCGTCGAACTTCTCGCCGTGCGACAGGCGCTTCAGTGCCTCGCGCGCGTCCTGGATGACGTGCACCTCGTAGCGGTTGCGCAAGAGGCGGCTCACCGCGCTGCCCACCGCGGCCTCGTCGTCGATGAGCAGCAACCGGCGCAGGTCTCGCGTCGTGCGCACTGACTGCGGCGAGGGCGCTGCCGTCACGGCCGGGGTGGCCTGTGCGGACTTGAGCGCTTCGGGCGGCAACGTCAGCGCCGGCAGCTCCACGCGGAAGAGGCTGCCCTGCCCCTCTTCGCTGGCCACCTCGATGTGGCCGCCCATCGCGTGCACCAGCGTGAGGCAGATGGACAGGCCCAGGCCCGTGCCGCCCTTGGGCGAGCGCGTGGTGAAGAACGGGTCGAAGATGCGCTGGCGCACCTCCGCGGGCATCCCGTGCCCGTTGTCCTCCACCTCGATGAGCACGTGGCCCTCGCGGCCCGGACGCACGCTCAGTTTGATGAGGTTCTCCTCCGGGGCCCTATCGCCGAAGGCCTGGAGCGCGTTTGTCAGCAGGCCCGTGACGACCTGCGCCAGCCGGCCTTCGTTGCCATGCACCGCGGCCACCGGCTCCAGGTCGCACGCCATGCACGCGCGGTGCTGGAGGTCGTCGCGCATCAGCTTGACCGCGTTCTCCACCGCGCGCCGCACATCCACCGGACCGTGCTTTTCCTCCTCCGTGCGCGAGAACGTCCGCAGGTCGCGCACGATGGAGCGCACCCGCCCCGCGCCCTCCAACGCCTCCGCCACCACCTGCCGCAGCTCCTCCAGTTGCTCGGGCGGCACCGGAAGCACCGGCTGCGCGACGCGCTCCCAGAGGTAGGCCAGGTTGGAGGTCACGTAGGAGAGCGGGTTGTTGATTTCATGCGCGACGCCCGCGGCCAGCGTGCCCACGGACGTCATCCGCTCCGCCAACCGCCGCTGCGTCTCCTGGCGGGAGCGCTCGGTGACGTCGCGCACCAGCCCCACCAGGAAGCGCTCACCGTTGGGCAGCATGTACGCGGCCCGCTGCGTGAGCACCTCGTGCGAGCGGCCCTTGGTGTCGGTGAAGGAGCCCTCGTCCTCCACGGTCTGCCCGGTGGTGAAGGCGCGCTCGTCCTGGCGCCACGACGCCTCCGCCTCGTGCGGTGGCACCTGCGCCGAGGAGACCATGCCCCGCAGCGCTTCGGCGGGTTGATCCAGCAGGCGGCAGTAGGCGCTGTTCACCGCCACGAGCCGGTGTTCGCGGTCCTTGATGAACAGCGGCTCCGGCACCGCGTCCAGCGCGCCCTGGAACATGTCGCGGGCCCGCCGGAGCGCCTGCGCGTCCCCGTCCGCGGACCTGCGCCGCAGCGCCACGAGCCTCGCGCCCCACCGGGTGCCGGGCGGCGCCACGCACTCGTCCGCGCCCGCGGCCACCAGCGCCTCCGCCTCCTCGCCCTCGCGCTTCGTCAGCACGACCAACCAGGTCCGTGTCGGCAGCCGCCGCGCGTGCGCCCACTGGCAGCGCGCCTTCACGGCCTCCAGGGGACCGCCGTGGTCCCAGAGGACGAGGAGTCCTTCGGGCAACGGCTCCGGCGGGGACTCCACGCGGATCACACGACACGCGCGCCCCTCGGCCGTGGCGCAAAGGTCGCGCTCCACGTCCTGGGCCACCGGGGCTGGAACCGCCACCAGCATTGCGTGCACCGCGTCGCTCCTCGCGCACCGCAGGATCATTTTTCCCGCGTCGCCCGACCGCATTGCAGCCTTGACCGCGCCAACCCGTCAACGCGGGGCCGCGCGGACTGCCCGTAGCCCATTTCCGGGTCGGGTGGGACTCAGAATTGCAGTGAACCGCGCGCGATGACTTGGGGGCCTACCTTGCAGGAAGGTAGGAGCGAACAACGCTCGCAGTGCTGGGGCAGCGTCTTCGCCGGGCAGGCGCCACTCATTCCGTAGTGGCACAAAGCAAAGTCGTAGCGGACGGGGTCCTCGGGATCGAGCGCCCGCAGCGAGGCCGTCACCTCCTCCGCCGTACGCCAGGTGAGGTCGGTGCGCTGCGTGAGGCCCAGGTGGAGCGCCATGCGTCCGATGTGCGTGTCCAGTGGGACCAGCAGTGCTGACGCGGGCACCTGCTTCCAGATGCCGAAGTCCACCGCGTCAGGTCCGCGCACCATCCACCGCAGGTACAGGTTGAGGCGCTTCGCCGCGCCCGGCCCCAGCGGCGAGGGCAGCAGGTGATGCAGTCCCCGCTCCGGTCCCATGGCCTTGCGGAGCGCGCCCATGGGCACGTCCCGCAGCGCGGCGGTGAATGCCGCGATGGCCCCGTGCAGCGTGCCGCTCGCCTGGAAGCCCCGCACGAACAGGGCCTCCAGGCTGCCGTGCTCGCGCAGCGCGCGACCCATGCCCAGGAGCAGCACCGCGAGGTCGGTGCCCACGTTGAAGCGGTACACGAAGCCCGTGAGCAGCGCCTTCGCGCCCTTCACGTCCAGCGCGCGCACGAAGGCCGCGGGCGACGGCCCCATCTGCTTCAGGAGCGCGTCCACCTTCGGGCGGAACAGGTCCGCGCGCCCGTAGGCCAGCGCCGCCGCGAGCAGCGCGCTGACCTCCACATCGCGTGGATCCGTGTAGCGGTGGGGAAACTCCACCGGGTCGAACCCGATGCGCGCCTGCTGGTCCGTGGAGGCCAGGAACGCGTCCAGGCGGGGACGCAGGAGGTCGGCTGCCTGGGTGCTCAAGCCGGTGTGCGCGACACGGCGCTTCTTCATCTCGCGGGTCCCCACGTCGTCGGTTGGAACGCGGCGAAAGGCCGCGCCCTTCCTGTCCTAACGCGTGAGCTCGCGCACCGCGTGGCCCAGCTCCGGAAGGATGAGCGCGTCCAGCGCCAGCCGCACCGCCTGCGGCGAGCCCGGCAGCGCGAAGAGGATCATCCCCTGGTAGGTGCCCGCCGTGGCGCGCGACATCATCGCGGGGCTGCCGATGCGCTGGAACGACAGCATCCGGAACAGCTCGCCAAAGCCGGGCAGCTCCTTCTCGAAGAGCGCGCGCAGCGTCTCCACCGTGCAGTCGCGCCGGCCAATGCCCGTGCCGCCCGTGAAGAGCACCGCGCGGGCTCCCGCCGCCTGCGCCTGCGCGAGCGCGCCCCGGATGGCCTCCGGATCATCCTTCACCACCGTGTGCCCGGCGACGGTGTGCCCCGCGGCGGCCAGGCCCTCGCGCAGGTCCTTCCCGCTGCCGTCGTGCGCTTCGTCCCGGCTGTCCGAGCACGTCACCACGTACGCGCTGACATGCACCGGCGCGCGCGACTTGTGCTCCGCCGCCACCGGGGAGCCCTCGTGCGAGTGCCCATGGTCGTGGTCGTGCGAGTGGCCGTGGTCATGACCGTGGTCGTGCGAATGACCGTGCCCATGGTCGTGGTCATTCGAATGACCGTGGGGGTGGTGATGGCCATGACCGTGGTCATGGTCGTGATCGTGTCCGTCGTGTCCCATGGTGGACGCTCCTGAAGGGGGAAGGCTCAAACGTCAGGCAGGTCGACGACGAGCGCTCCGTCCTCGACCGTGAGCTGCACCGTCGGCTGGTCATCACAGACGCCGGGCGAAGTCGCGTTCTTTCCCGAGTCCATGTCGAAGCCGACCTCATGGCAGGGGCACACGACCATGTTGTCCTCGATGCGTCCGCCCGACAGCAGACATCCGGCGTGGTTGCACCAGTCATCGAGGCCCTTGTAGCGGCCCTGGATCTTCGCGATGCAGACGTTGCGCTTGCCGATTTCGTAGCCCCGCATCTCCCTCTCGGCGAAGTCCGCGGGGCCCAGCTTGATCTTCGTCATTGCGTTCCTTTTCCCACAACCCGTCCGGGCCTGCACCCCCGTTCCCCCGGCATTAATTTCCCGACCGTGACTCCCGACGTGACACCCTCCATCGCCGTGCTCACCGACAAGGCGGCCGTTGCCCAGCTCCTCCGGGACATGTCCCTCCTGCTCCAGCTCCAGGGGCAGAGCGGCTTCCGCGTCCGCGCCTACGACATTGGCGCGGACCGCATCGCGAACCTGCCGCAGGACCTGGGCGCCATCGTCACGGAGGGCCGCCTGCAGGAGCTCCAGGGCATCGGCCCGGGGCTCGCCGAAAAGCTCACCGAGCTGGTGACGACCGGCCGCATGACGGCGTTCGAGGAGCTGAAGGCCCAGTTCCCCGCCGGCCTGCTGGAGCTGATGAAGCTGCCGGACGTGGGCCCGAAGAAGGTGGCTGCCCTGTGGAGCGAACTCCAGGTGGGCAGCATCGAGGACCTGGAGCTCGCCTGCCGCGACGGCCGCGTGCGCGAGCTCAAGGGCTTTGGCGCCAAGAGCGAGGCGAAGCTCCTGGACGGCATCGCCGTGTACCGGCGCGCCCGCGGCGAAAGGAAGCTGCTGGGTGACGCGCTGCCCATCGCGGAGGGCCTGCTGGAGCGGATCCGCCAGGCCCCGGGCGTGGTGCGCGCCAGCCTGGGCGGCAGCGTGCGCCGTCGCGCGGAGACGGTGTCCGACGTGGACCTCATCGCCTCCGCGAAGGAAGCGGGGCCGGTGCTGGACGCGCTCGCGAACGCGCCGGGCGTGGCCACGGTGATTGGCAAGGGCGAAAGCAAGTGCTCCGTGCGCATGGTGCAGGGCGACCTCCAGGTGGACCTGCGCGTGCTGCCGGACGAGGACTTCGCCACCGCGCTGCACCACTTCACCGGCTCCAAGGCGCACCACATCCGGCTGCGCAACCTGGGCCACGAGAAGGGCCTCAAGATTTCCGAGTGGGGCGTGCACCGCGAGGACGGCACCAAGGTCCCCGTCCCCGACGAGGCGACGCTGTACCGGCTGCTGGACATGCAGGAGGTGCCGCCGGAGCTGCGCGAGGACAACGGCGAGGTGGAGGCCGCCAGGGCCGGGAAGCTGCCGGAGGACCTGGTGACGCTGGAGGACGTGCAGGGCGCGGTGCACGCGCACAGCACCTGGTCGGACGGCCGCAACACGCTGGAGGAGATGGCGCGCGCGGCCCAGGCCCTGGGGCTCAAGTACCTCACCATCACCGAGCACAGCGAGGCGGCCATCCACGCGGGCGGCCTCAAGGTGGATGACCTCAAGCGGCAGTGGGAGGAGATCGACCGCGTGAACGCGGCGGTGCCCGGCATGCGGCTGCTCAAGGGCATCGAGGTGGACATCCTGGAGTCGGGGGCGCTGGACTACGCGGACAGCGTGCTGGAGCAGTTGGAGGTCGTCATCGCGTCCATCCACGTGCGCCACTCCATGGACGAGGACCAGATGACGCGCCGGGTGCTGGCCGCGCTGGACAACCCGCACCTGCACATCCTGGGACACCCCACCGGGCGCCTCATCCAGAGCCGCGAGCCGTACGCGCTGCGCATGGAGGAGGTGCTGGAGCGGGCCCGGGAGCGCGGCGTCGCGGTGGAGATCAACGGCAAGCCCGCGCGCCTGGACATCAAGTCCGAGTACGTGCGGCAGGCCGTGGGGCTCGGGGTGAAGCTGGTGGTGAGCTGCGACGCGCACCGTCAGGACGACCTGAAGAACCTGGCCTTCGCGGTGGCCACGGCGCGCCGCGGCTGGGCGAGGAAGAAGGACATCCTCAACACCCGGTCCGCGGAGAGCTTCCTCGCCGCCCTGCGGGAGCGCTGATAGGCTTCCGGGCGCGAAGATGTTCCGCCCGGTCCTCCCCGTCCTCCTCTGTCTCCTCCTGGCCCTGCCCTCGCGGGCCAGCGCGGAGGCCCGTCCGTCGCGCGCCGACCTCCAGCGCGTGCTGGAGCTGCACGCCCGCTCGTCCGTGCGCGTGCGCGGTCCCCTGAACGCGGGCCCCGGCATCATCGTGGGCGCCGACGGCCAGGTGCTCACCGCCGTGTCGCACGTGGGCCCCGACTCCGCCCAGGTGATGCTCGCGGGCAACGCGCTGACGGCGCGCGTGGTGCTCTCCAGCGCGGCGCTCCAGGTCGCGGTGGTGGCGGGTCCCCAGGGCACGTGGCCCGCGGCGCCGGTGCGGCTGGTGCCGGACGGGCTCGCGGGCCGCTGGGTGGTGGGGGTCATGCCCGCGCGCAAGAAGGGCCAGCGGGACACGCCCAAGGCCGCGGTGGCGAAGGTCGCCCCCGCGCCGTTCTTCGACGTGGACCTGACGCTCGCGCCCGGCAGCCCGCTGTACGACGGGGACGGGCGGCTGGTGGGCCTCGTCGTCGAGCGCCGGGGCCGTGGTGCCCGCGCCCTGCCCCTGTCCGCGGTGAAGGCGGAGCTCGCCTCGGCGGACGCGCCATGAGCCGGCCTTCGGGTCCACCGTTCAAGGTGAGCGCGGTGCAGGAGGCGATGGGCCTCTGGGCGCTGGGCTTCCTGGGCATCATCGCGGCGTTCCTCATCGCCGGAGGCACCAGCGTGCCCAAGCTGGTGGCCACGGTGGGCTTCCTCTACCTGCCGCTCATCCCCATGCGCTGGCGCGACGAGGACTACCGCGACTACGGCCTCACCCTGCGCGCGTGGAAGCAGGACGTGCGGCTGTTCCTGGTGATGTGCGCCATCGTGGGGCCGCTGTTCTTCGCGGGCTTCGCCGCCTTCGTGCAGGTGGTGCCGCACCTGCCGCCCGAGCTCGCGCGCCACCTGACGCCCATCATCGGCGAAGGCCACTTCCAGCCGCGCCTGCCCCCGCGCTTCGGCGAGTGGGTGATTGATCAGCTCTTCGTCGTGGCCCTGCCGGAGGAGTTCTTCTACCGGGGCTACATCCAGGCCCGCCTGCGCGACGCCTGGCCCCAGGGGCGCGTGGTCCTGGGCGCTCGGCTGGGGCGCGCCTTCTGGGTGACGGCGCTCCTCTTCGCGCTGGGCCACCTGGCCATCTTCCAGACGTGGCGGCTGGCGGTGTTCTTCCCCGCCCTCCTCTTCGGATGGATGCGCGAGCGCACCGGCACCCTCGTCGGCTGCTCCCTCTTCCACGCCGCCTGCAACCTCTACGTGCGCTTCCTGGAGGTCTCCTTCTTCGGCGGTCCGTAGCGGCCTTCCTCAGCCCGGCGGCAGGTGCTGGACCTGGAGGTCCGCGCCCACCGTCAGCGTCGTGCCCTGCGGCAGCTCCACCCAGCCCTGCGTGCGCGTCACGTGGCTGGCCACCACCACCGTGCGGCGGCGGCGGTGCGCGCCCACCTCCGGATGCGTCTCCGGCGTCGTGGGTGTCACGCCGCAGTGGGCGCACTCCGCGCTGCCCTCCAGGCGCGTGTAGTACAGCGGCGCCTCGCCTCGGCGGGTGGCGGCCAGCACGGCGCCATTGGTGGCAACCATGTTGAGCGGGGGCATGCGCCGCTGCCCGGCCTGCACGAACGCGGCCTCCACCTCGCGCACCGTGTCGCGCAGCACGCGGCCGGCGACGGCTGGCTCCAGGCGCGGATCATCCGTGCGGCCCAGCCCACGCAGGTGCGTGAGGAAGAGGACGAAGAGGACCTCACTGTCGGTGGGGCCTCGCACCAGCCGCTGGAGGTGCTCCGGCACGCGCGACAGCAGCAAAGCGCGCAGGGGCTCGAAGTCTGGCAGCGGGCCCTGGTGGGCGAACAACCAGTGGCGGGCTCGGAAGGGCTGGGTGTTGTCCTCGGGCGACAGGCCCAGCGGCAGCCGGTTCGAGTGGAAGAGCACCGCCTCCGATTCGTGTGGAGGCCCCAGGTCGTCCAGCGTGAGGTCCCGGTCCGGCGCCAGGCGGCGCAGCAGGACCTCCTCCTGGGCATAGGAGCCCACCCCCAGGGCATTGGCGCGAGCTTCCGGGCGGAGGACGACCTGCCCGGCCAGCCGGTGCAGCTCGCACCGGAGGAGGTTGGGGTCCGACGACAGGGCGGCGAGGATGGCGGACATGGTGATTTCCCCCCTTCACCCCTAGAAATAAGGTCCATGGGACCCCGGTTCAGCGCGGCGAACCCGCTCCCCTGCTCTGGCGCTAAGCCCTTGAAATGGCTGGCATTTGATCAGGCATTGAATTGACACCCCAGTGCGTGGAGCCTAACCTCCGTGCGCTTCCCGACAGCCCTCTCCCAGAGGAATCGGGGTGCAGGTCTTCACCGGAGACGGAATGGCGGACGACATCGCAATCGGCATCGACCTGGGCACGTCGTACTCATGCGTGTCGGTCGTCCATGAAGGCCAGCCCACGGTCATCCCCAACGAGTGGGGCGAGACGACGCATGCCTCGTGCGTGTCCTTCCTGGAGGAAGGGTCCGTGCTGGTAGGCAACGCGGCGAAGAAGAACATCATCACCAGCCCCGAGAACACGGTGTACTCGGCCAAGCGCCTCATCGGCCGCTACTACTTCTCCGACGAGGTGAAGAAGGCGCAGGCGGTGATGCCCTACCGCATCGTCGAGGGCGACAACAACTCGGTGCGCATCGGCGTGCGGGAGCGCAGCTATTCGCTGCCGGAGATCTCCGCGCTGGTGCTCAAGGAGATGAAGGCCGTCGCGGAGACGTATCTGGGCCGCGAGGTTCACAAGGCGGTCATCACCGTCCCCGCCTACTTCAACGACAACCAGCGCCAGGCGACGAAGGACGCGGGCCGCATCGCGGGCCTGGAGGTGCTTCGCATCCTCAACGAGCCCACGGCGGCGGCGCTGGCGTATGGCTTTGGCCGGGACGTCAACCAGCGCGTCGTCGTCTACGACCTGGGCGGCGGCACGTTCGACGTGTCCATCCTGGAGATCGGCAAGGACGTCTTCGAGGTGCTGGCCACGGCCGGTGACACGTACCTGGGCGGCGACGACTTCGACGACCGCATCATGACGTGGATGGCGGACGACTTCCTCAACCGCACGCGCCTGGACCTGCGGCAGAACAAGTACTGCCTGCAGATGCTGAAGGACGCGGCGGAGAAGGCGAAGATCGACGTGGGCCAGTTCGGCACCGCGGACATCCTCTGCTCGGGCATCTGCCAGGACGCCAACGGCAACGTGATGGACCTGCGCAACACGCTCAACCAGGACCAGTTCAACCGGATGGTGATGGACCTGGTGCAGCGCACGTTCAAGGTCTGCGATGAAGCGCTGCAGAGCGCGCGGCTGACGGCGGCGGACATCGACGCGGTCATCCTGGTGGGCGGGCCCACGCGGCTGCCCATCATCCGCAACTCGGTGAAGCACTACTTCCAGCGGGAGCCGATGGAGGGCATCAACCCGGATCAGGTCGTGGCCATGGGCGCCGCGCTCCAGTCGCACGCGCTGCTGGACAGCAAGACGGAGACGTTCCTGGTGGACGTCACGCCGCTGACGCTGCGGATTGGAACCGTGGGTGGGTACACGGAGAAGATCATCGACAAGAACACGCCGGTGCCCATCGACCGGTCGAAGACCTTCACCACCAGCCGCGACGGGCAGGAGAAGGTGAAGATCCGCGTGTATCAGGGTGAGTCCAACCGCGCCGAGGAGTGCGAGATGCTGGGCGAGTTCGAGTTCTCGGGCTTCCGCATCGGGTATCGCGGCGAGGTGAAGATCGAAGTGACGTTCGAGATCAACACGGACGGTCTGGTGAACGTGTCCGCGTGTGACGTGGAGACGGGCCAGAAGACGTCCACGACGATCACGCTGTCGTCCGGCATGACGGAGGCGGACATCCAGCAGTCGATCCAGTCGAACCGCAACACGCGGCTCGCCGGCCACAACAGCAGCGACCTGCCCGCCGTGGCCAACTAGGCACCGCCGATGTCCGAGCCTTCCGATCCGAACTTTGGCGCGCCGCCAGGGCCCGCCGCCCCCCCGGCCCCCGCGCGTCCGGCG
>NZ_RAWP01000200.1:0-7509 GCF_003668935.1 Corallococcus sp. AB032C
GGCGGTGCCCGGCGTGAAGCCCGCCCCCGCCCCCGCGCCCCAGAAGGGGGAAGCGACCGCGGAGGACCGGCGCAAGAAGCTCTTCGGCGCGTTCGACAAGTCCGCGAAGCCCACGGAGCCGGAGGAACTGGAAGGCGCCGAGGACGGCGACCCGGACGGTGACTCCGCGGTGGCGGAGGGCGAGCGGTACTACGGCCTTTTGAAGTCCCAGGTGCGCCGTCACTACAACGTGGCGGACACCATCCCCGACGCGGAGCGCCTGTACTTGAAGGCGCAGGTGGCCATGAAGCTGGGCCGCGCGGGCGAAGTGCTGGACGTGAGCCTGGCCAAGGCCAGCGGCAACGAGCTGTTCGACGCGGCGGTGGTGGCCGCCGTGCGCAAGGCTTCCCCCTTCTCTCCTCCCCCCGATGCGCTTCGCGACGCACTCCAGAAGAACGGCGTCGTCCTGGTGTTCAGCCCATGAAAGCCTTCCTGCTCTCGCTCCTCCTCATCCCCGCGCTGGCGCTGGCGCAGGCGCCCGTCATCGAAATCTCCGGCGCGAACTTCCGCCCGCTGCCGCTCGCGGCCCCCGCGCCCGTGGTGCAGGAGGGCGCGGACAAGAAGGCCGCGCAGTCCTTCGACACCGCCTTCACGTACGACATCACCGCCTCCGGCATCTTCCAGGTGCTGGACCGCGCGGGCTTCACCGCGGACGCCAAGGAAGGCATGACGGCGGGCAGCATCAACTTCAGCCGCTGGGCGGACGTGGGCGCGGAGTCGCTGGTGAAGGTGTCGCTGGCGCAGGACGGCGGCGCGCTGCGCGGCGAGCTGCGCCTGTTCAGCGTGGCCACGGGCAAGGAGGAGCTGAAGGTGTCCAAGGACGCGCCGGCCGGTGAGCCCCGGCAGCTGGCGCACGTGCTGGCGGACGCGCTCTACCGGCACTTCACCCGCGAGGCGAGCCCCTTCCTGTCGCGCATCACCTACGTGCGCAAGGCGGCCGCCAACCGCGACGTGTACGTGGCGGACTGGGACGGCATGAACGCGCAGGCGCTCACCAAGGGCGGCACGCACATCCTCCCCACGCTCAGCCCGTCCGGCCAGGTGGCCTACACGTCCTACCGGAAGAACCGGCCGGACATCTACGTGCAGTCCCCCGGCGGCGAGGCGAAGCCGCTGGTGACCGACGGCCAGATGGCCACGGGCATCGCGTACTCGCCGGACGGCAAGCGCATCGCCTACGCGCTGGCGGAGGGTGAGAGCGCGCAAATCTACGTCGCCGCGGCGGACGGCTCCGGCGCGAAGGCCGTCACGGACACGCCCTACGGCCTCAACACCAGCCCCACCTGGTCGCCGGACGGCAAGCGCATCGCGTTCGTGTCCAACCGGGGCGGCAGCCCGCAGGTGTACGTGATGGGCGCGGACGGCTCCGGCGTGAAGCGGCTCACCTTCCAGGGCAACTACAACCAGACGCCGGACTGGTCGCCGCGCGGGGACCTCATCGCCTTCACCGCTCGTGATGAGCGCAACGCGTTCGACCTCTTCACCGTCAACGTGGACACGGGCAAGGTGACGCGCCTCACGCAGGACCAGGGCAACAACGAGGAGCCCACCTTCTCCCCCAACGGACGGCTGATCATCTTCAGCACCAGCCGCAACGGCGGCGCGCACCTGTGGGTGATGACCTCCGAAGGCAACAACCAGCTGCCGCTGCCCATGGAGAAGGGCAACTGGCTGACCCCGGACTGGGGCACCGCTCCGGCGGCGAAGTAGTCCGTCACGGCGGGTGACGTTGACAGGGGGGACGCGCCGGGGTGCATTGCGCGCCTCATGAGCGCTCCCCTCCCCGCCCACAAGACCCACTGGGGGTTGGACCCCCAGGTCGTCTTCCTCAATCACGGCTCGTTCGGCGCCTGCCCCAAGGCGGTGCTCCAGCACCAGTCCGAGCTGCGGGCCCGGCTGGAAGCGGAGCCCGTGCGCTTCCTCGCCCGCGAGGCGGAGCCGCTCCTGGACGAAGCGCGCGCGGCGCTCGCGGCCTTCGTGGGCGCCAACGCGGATGACCTGGCGTTCGTGCCCAACGCCACCACGGGCGTGAACACCGTGCTGCGCAACCTGCGCTTCCAGCCCGGCGACGAGCTGCTCACCACCGACAACGAATACAACGCGTCCAAGAACGCGCTGGACGTGGCCGCCGCGGAGAAGGGCGTGAAGGTGGTGGTGGCGAAGCTGCCCTGGCCCGTGACTTCGCCGGAGTCGGTGGTGGACGCGGTGATGGCGCAGGTGACGCCTCGCACGCGACTGCTCCTCGTGGACCACATCACCAGCCAGACGGCGCTGATCATGCCGCTGGCGGAGCTGGTGCGCAGACTGCGCGAGCGGGGTGTGGAGACGCTGGTGGACGGCGCGCACGGGCCGGGCATGGTGCCGCTGGCGCTCCAGGAGCTGGGTGCGGCGTACTACACGGGCAACTGCCACAAGTGGCTGTGCGCGCCCAAGGGCGCCGCGTTCCTGTACGTGCGCCGCGACCTGCAGGCGGACTTCAAGCCCATGGTGGTGAGCCACGGGCACAACTCGCCGCGCGCGGACCGCTCGCGCTTCCGGCTGGAGTTCGACTGGGTGGGAACGGTCGACCCCACGCCCTTCCTGTGCATCCCCACGGTGATCCGCTTCATGGAGGGGCTCGTTCCGGGCGGGTGGCCGGAGGTGATGGACTCCAACCGGCGGATGGTGCTGGCCGCGCGGCACAGGCTGGACGCGAAGCTGGGCAATGCGACGCCGCTGTGCCCTGAGTCCATGGTGGGCAGCATGGCGTGCGTGGCCCTGCCGGACGGCTTCCCGGAGCGACCCGAGCCGCCGCTCTACGTGGATCCCCTCCATGTGCGCCTGTTCGAGGAGCACCACATCGAGGTCCCCGTCACGGCCTGGCCCCGGGCGCCCCGCCGGCACCTGCGGCTGTCCGCGCAGCTCTACAACACCGCTGCGGACTACGAGGCCCTGGTGCGTGCTTTGGAAGCGCTGCTGCGTTGAGTAGTGTGCGCGGCATGCCGCGCTTCGCATCCATCGATATCGGGACCAACTCCGTGCTGCTGCTGGTGGCGGACCGCCAGCCGGACGGCCGCTTCCAGGCCGTGGTGGAGCGCGCGGAAATCACCCGCCTGGGCCGGGGCGTGGACACCAGCCGCGTGCTGTCCTCCGAAGGCATGGAGGCCACGCTGGCCGTGCTGGTGTCCTTCGCCAATGAGGCCCGGGAGCTGGGCGCGGAGGCCATCGCCGTGTCCGCCACCAGCGCCGCGCGCGACGCGAAGAACGGCGCGGACTTCATCGCCGCCGCCAAGGCCCGCGCGGACGTGACGGTGGAGATCATCCCCGGGGAGATGGAGGCGCAGCTGTCCTTCGCCGCGGTGGCCCAGGACTTCGCGAGCGAGGCCGCGGGGCCGCTGCTGGTGGTGGACATCGGCGGTGGGTCCACGGAGTTCATCTACGGCAGCGACGCCGGCACGGTGGCCTTCCGCCACAGCTTCGACGTGGGCGCCGTGCGGCTCACGGAGCGATACGTGCGCACCGACCCGCTGTCCCCCGAAGAGCGCGGCGCCATCGAGGCGCACCTGCGCGACACCTTCTCCGCCCTGCCCCCGCCTCCCCCCGGCGCGATGCTGGTGGGGGTGGCCGGCACGGTGACGACGCTCTACGCCGTGCAGCACCAGATGGCGACCTACGACGCGGAAGCGGTCCACGGCGGCACGCTGTCCCGGGGCGAGCTGGACGCGCTCACGGACCAGCTGTGCGCCATGCCCCTGGACGCGCGGCGGACGCTGCCCGGCCTCCAGCCCAAGCGCGCGGACGTCATCCCCGCGGGTGCCCTCATCCTGCGTGAAGCGGTGAAGGCGCTGGGCCTGGATGCGTGCCGCGTGAGCGACCGCGGCCTGCGCTGGGGCCTGTTGGCACACCGCTTCGGCTCTGGCTCCGGCGCCTCTCGCTCATGAACGCCTCCTCCCCCGCCGCTCCGTCCAGCTCGCACGCCACGCAGTCCGTGCGCGCGGGCTACGCGCTGTTCATCCTCACGCTGATCAACCTGGTCAACTACCTCGACCGGTACATCATCGCCGTCGCGCTGCCGGAGATTCAGAAGGACTTCGGCATCAACGACGCGCAGTCCGGTCTGCTGGGCACCGTCTTCATCATCGTCTTCATGCTGGCGTCGCCCCTGGGCGGCTTCCTGGGGGACCGCATCCCCCGCCGGCTGTTGGTCGCGGGAGGCGTCATCCTGTGGAGCCTGGCCACGGGGGCCAGCGGCCTGGCGTCCAGCTTCACTGCGCTGCTGCTGGCTCGCGCGGTGATTGGCATTGGCGAGGCGGGCTATGGCGCGGTGGCGCCGTCCATCATCTCCGACCTGTATCCGCGCGAGCAGCGCACGCGGATGCTGTCGTACTTCTACATCGCCATCCCGGTGGGCTCCGCCATGGGCTACGGCCTGGGCGGGTGGCTGACGCAGACGTATTCGTGGCACGCGGCGTTCTTCGCGGGCGGCGTGCCGGGGCTCGTGCTGGGCACCATGGCGTTCTTCATGCCGGAGCCCCAGCGCGGCGCCATGGACGGGCCGGACGCGGCGGTGAAGCTGCCGTTCATGGAGGGCCTCAAGGGCCTGGGCCGCAACATGGCCTTCTGGGCCACGACGGCCGGCTACACGCTGATGACGTTCTCCATTGGCGGCCTGGCGTTCTGGATGCCCACGTACCTGGTGCGCGAGCGGCACCTGTGGCTGGAGCACCCGGGCCGCGTGGGCCTGGTGTTCGGCGCCATCACGGCGGTGGCGGGCCTCACGGGCACCGTGGCCGGCGGCTGGCTGGGCGACAAGATGGACCGCAAGCGCGCGGGCGGCGGGTTGTGGCTGTCCGGCATCGGCCTGCTGCTCGCGGCGCCGTGCATGTACCTGGCGGTGAACCTGAAGGACACGACGCTGACGTTCGCGGCGATTGGCGTGGCGCAGTTCCTCATCTTCCTCAACAGCGGGCCCATCAACGCGGCCATCGTCAACTGCGTGCCGCCCGCGTTCCGCGCGTTCGCCATGGGCCTCAACGTGCTGTGCATCCACATGCTGGGGGATGCCATCTCGCCCACGCTCATCGGGCACATCGCCGACATGGCCAGCCTCCACACCGCCATCGCCATCAACGCGGTGCCGGTGCTGCTGGGCGGACTGGCGCTCCTCCTGGGCGCGAAGCTGTTCCGGGAGGCCACGCCGCGCGTGCAGCAGGGCTGACCGCCCTCGTTCGAAACGCCGGGGCCCGGAATGCATCCGAGCCCCCATTCGGTTCACGCGAGCAGGTTCACTGCTCGCCAGGGAAGGAAGCGGAGGCGTTCGTGACTGTCGTGCATTCGCATCCGCTGCATGCCTGGGACACGCCCACGGGCTCCCTGGTCGTCGCGTGCGGGCATGCCCCGCAGGCCCCCTCTCCCCATACCGCTTCGCATCCGCAGGCCGTGCTCGCGCTCTACACGGGCGGGCGGGCCGTCATCGACCAGCGCACCCGGCTGACGGTGTCCGCGGGCGACGTGATGCTCATCCCGGCCGGGGAGCGGCACCGGACGGTGTCGACCGAGGGAGCGGAGGTCTGGGGGCTCGGGTTCCATCCGTCCGCCTTCACGCACACGGAGGTGGGGCCACTGCTGGAGCCCTTCGAGCGCGTGCGCCAGGGCGCGTCCGCCGTCGTGCCGATTCCGTCCGGGCGCCAGGAGCACCTGGTGCGGCTGTTGTCGGAGCTGCACGCGGAGACGCGCGCACCGCACCGCGCGCTGGGGGAACAGGTGACGCGCAGCCTCTTCTCCCTGGTGCTCGCGGAGGTGGCCCGCTCCAGCACGTGGACTCCGGTGGAGTCGCGGGCGTCGCTCGCGGGGGATGCGCTCACGTTCATCGAACGGCACTGCTTGGAGCCCATCTCGCTGCGCGAGGTGGCCGCGGCCGTGGGCCGTTCACCCGCGCACGTCACCACCGCGCTGAAGCAGGCCACGGGCCGCAGCGTGGTGGAGTGGATCATCTCCGGACGGATGGCGGAGGCACGGCGGCGGCTGATGTCCACGGACGAGCGCGTGGACATCATCGCGGAGCGCGTGGGCTACGCGGACGCCACGCACTTCATCCGCCTGTTCCGGCGCGCGGAGGGGCTCACGCCCGCCGCGTGGCGCAAGCAGCACCGCGCGCCGTCCGCGCACTGACGGACCTTCGTCTCAGTGCGCCTTCTGCCGTGAGGGGGCGGGCTTCCCCGTCACCTCCGTGAAGCGGCGATCCGCGTCCTCCAGGATGAGGGCGTGGTTCATCATCGCCGCGGCGATGGTGCCCGCGCTGGCCGCCGCGATGGCCGCCTGCATCGGCGTCGTCATGTCCCCCACCGCGACGACGCCGGGCACGGACGTCTCTCCCGTGGGGCTCGCCTTCACGTAGCCCAGGTCATCCAGCTCGAGTCCCAGCCGCGTCACCAGCTCGTGCTGCTTCTGCGGCGGCGCGGAGAACATCACGCTGCGGGCGATGCGCGTCCCGTCCTCCAGCTCCACTTCGGCCAGGCGCCCGTCCTTCCCATGCAGCGCGCGAATCTTCCGCTCCTCCAGGGGGATGCCCAGGGCCTGGAGCTTCTCGCGCTGCTCCGGTGACACCTCGAAGGCGCCGTGAGTGAAGACGATGAGGTCCCTGGACCAGTTCTGGATGATGGGAGCTCCGTCCAGGTACTGCGGGTTCTTCGCCAGCATGGCGAACGGTTGGTCCTGGACCTCCCAGCCGTGACAGTAGGGACACTGGAAGATGCTGGGCCCCCACAGCTCCTTGTAGCCGGGGATGTCCATCATGACGTCCACCACGCCCATCGCCAGCAGGAGGCGCCGGGCGTCCACCGACGTGCCGTCGCCCAGCGCCACGCGGAAGCCGCCCTCGTACTTCTCCACGGAGCCCACCCGCGTGTCGCGCACCTCCACGTTGGGATAGGCCTTCAGCTGCTCGCGGCTGATGCGCCGGAACTCCGGTGGCGGGATGCCGTCGCGCGAACCGAAGCCGTGCATGTGCTCCGCCGCCGCGTTGCGCGGCGTGCCCGCGTCACAGAGCAGCACCTTCTTGCGCCCGCGCCCCAGATACAGCGCGGCGTTGAGCCCGCCAGGGCCGCCTCCCACGATGACCACGTCGTATGCCGCCATTGCCCTGCTCCTCGTGCCGGTCGTTGATTCCGTTCGGGGAACCTAACGACCGGCCCGGGATGGCAGCAGGGCGGGCCTTTCGACGGCATCGGCGGATCTTCCGGTCCGCCCACGCCACCCGCTACCGAGCGACGGGGGCGTCGAGCTTCGGCCGGTACTCCTCCGCCAACCGCTCCACCTCGCCCGCCAGCCGCTCCCCTTCCGAGAGCAGCCGGGCCTTCAGGCGCTTCCGGTTGCCCAACGTGAAGAACAGCTCCAGGTCATGACGGATGGCGTCCCAGCGCTCCGCGAAGGACAGCGTGAACAGCGCCAGCGGCGGAATGCCCACGAAGGTCCCGAGCCCCCACGCCCACC
>NZ_RAWP01000201.1:0-6692 GCF_003668935.1 Corallococcus sp. AB032C
TGAGCGTCTCGTGGGGCTCGGAGATGTGTATACGAGACAGCCCTCGTCCGCCCCCCGGCCCGGCGGACCCGGGTGCGTCCGCGCCGGGTGTGTTATCCCAGGTCCCGTCATGCCGGACGCCACCGTCAACCTCTACGACCTGCCCCGCCCCGCGCTGGACGCGAGGCTCGCCGGCTGGGGCTTCAGCCCCCAGTACCGCGAGCGCGTGTGGACGGGCCTGTACCGCGACGGCGTCACCGCGACAGGCGACGTGCAGGGACTGCGCCCGGACCTCCAGGCCGCGCTCCAGGAGCGAGCGCACCTGGGCGTGCTCGCCACGCATCACGAGAGCTTCAGCAGCGACGGGCTCACCCACAAGCTGCTGCTGCGCCTGCACGACGCGCAGACGATTGAAACGGTGCTGATGCGCTTCAAGGGCCGCGCCACCGTGTGCGTGAGCACGCAGGCCGGGTGCGCCATGGGCTGCGTCTTCTGCGCCACCGGACAGATGGGGCTGTCACGCCACCTGACGCCGGGAGAAATCGTGGGCCAGGTGCTCCACGTCACGCGCGTCCTGCGCGCGCAGGGAGAAGCGCTGCGCAACATCGTGCTCATGGGCATGGGCGAGCCCCTGCACAACTACGAGCACACCATGGCCGCGGTGGACATCCTCGTGGACCCCAAGGGACTGGCGCTGGCGCCGCGCTTCATCACCTTGTCCACCGTGGGCGTCGTGCCCGGCATCCTCCGGCTCGCGGACGAGGCGCGCCCGGTGCAGCTCGCGGTGAGCCTCCACGGCGCGACGGACGCGGAGCGCGCCGCGCTGGTGCCCGCGGGCCGCCGCTGGCCGCTCAACGAGCTGATGGACGCGTGCCGCTACTACGTGGCCAAGCGCAAGCGCCGCATCTTCTTCGAGTGGACGCTCATCTCCGGCCGCAACGACACCGCGGAGCACGCGCACCACCTGGGGCATCTGCTGCATGGGATGGATGCGCACGTGAACGTCATCCCGCTCAACCCCACGGTGGGCTACGACGGCGGCCCCAGCGTCCCCGACGCGGTGCGTGCGTTCCAGGACGTGCTCACGTCGTACGGCGTGCCCAGCACGGTGCGCCAGCGTCGCGGTATCGACATCGATGCGGGCTGCGGCCAGCTCAAGGCCGCCGTGGAGCGCAAGCCCCGCCGCTCCCTCCCCGTCGCTTCTTGAGCAACGTGCGGGGTCGCGTGGAACACCACCCGACCTGACGTGTCACCCCGGAGCGCTAGCGTCCGTCCCGCCCGCACGCGCGTAACGAGGTGTGTGTGCGGCACGTGGATGTTCGGGGGCCCTTGCATGGCATGGGCTCGTGGGCACATTCTTCAAGACGGCTTCCACGCAACCCCAACGGCTTCTCTGGCGGAGGTGGGCAATGCTTTCCATCCAGGAGCACGGCACGGTGGAAGAGGCGAGCAGCAACCTGCTCGACTTCATCCTGATCCCCGACAACTGGCTTGAGCAGGCGCCTCCGCAGCCGGAGGGCTCCGCCACATGGCCGGCATCGGATACCCAGTACCAGCGGCGCGTGGGAACGCTGCGCATCTGTGCGTCGGTGGACGTGGCGGCGTCGCTGGACGTGGTGCTCCACATCGCGTTCCGCGCGCCGGGGCTCACGCCGCTCAAGGCGGCGGATCACCTGGAGAGCTTCCTCAAGCAGCGCCTGCCGCTGACGCCCAACAGCGAGTGGCAGGTGGAGGTGGACGAGCGCCGGTGGATCCACTTCTCGCGGCGCTACGCGGGCACGCACCTGCTGGCCTGAAGGCTACCGAGACGGCTACGGCGCCAGCCGGTAGTGCCGCAGCGGCTGGGCCACGTTCTTCACCGGCGTTTCCGTGAGGGGGCCGAACTGGAGCTTGCGCACGAAGGGCTCCTGCGACTGCTTCAGCGCCTCGTGCACGCTCTCCATCACCAGCGTCTCGCGGAAGCCCGCCAGCGACTGCAGGCGCGCGGCCTGGTTCATGCCACTGGAGAACGCGGTGTAGTTGCGGTTGGGCCCGAAGAGGCCGCAGTTCGCGGTGGCCAGGTTCACGCCCACCGCCACGCCCAGGCCCGGCAGCTTCACCCGCTGGCACAGCGCGGCCACCTCCTCGCGTCCGCTCAGCTCCGCGGTGAAGGCCTGGATGTCCTGCGCGGCGCGCACGGCGGCCTCCGCGCGGCGCACGCGGTCCGTCTGGAAGAAGGGCGGACCGAAGAGACCGATGACGCAGTCGCCCACCATCTTGTCGAACACGCCGCCGTGCTGCCAGATGCAGTCCACGGCGCGCGCGCTCCATTCATCCACGAAGCGGCCGATGCTGCGCGGGCTGTCGAAGCCCTGCTCGCAGATGCGGGTGAAGCCGTTGATGTCCGCGAACAGGATGCCCACCTCCTGCTCCTGCGCGCGCAGGTGCCGCGCGTAGTCCGGGTCCTCCAGCAGCGCGTTGATGGCCACCGTGGGGAAGAACTGCGACAGGTGGATGCGCTCGCGGTTGTAGTCCAGCAGCCGCTGGCTCAGCGTGGAGGCCAGCACGCGGATGAGGTCCATCGCGTACGCGGAGAAGCCCTCGTTGCTCCAGACGACGATCTTGCCCAGGGGCTCGCTGCGCGTGGCCGCGGAGATGAGCACCGCCTCCGTGGAGCGCCCGTCGAACAGGCGCTTGAGCACGCCCGCGTCCCCGTGCAACAGCCGCGTGCCGTGCTGGTGCAGCAGCGTCTCCAGCTGCGAGCCGGGCTGATCTCCGCTCTCGTACTCCAGCTGACCGTGCCGGTACGAGCGGTAGTGCAGCACGTGCGGCTGCACGGCGTCGCGGTACAGGAGGAGGAAGCCCGGCAGCCGCACCCGCTGCGCCAGCGTGCGCACCGCGTGGTCCATGCCCGCCTCGAAGACGGGGTTGGCCAGGTGCTCGTTGCACTGGAGGATGAGCTGGTGCTTCTCCGACGCGGTGTGGACCAGCATCAGCACCGTATCCAGCTCCTCCGCCACCACGTCCAGCGCGCGCAGGCGCTTCGCGGTGGTGCCCGCGTCACCGGGCGGCCCCGCGAAGAGCACGCCCAGCGTGCCCACCGGTGAACCCGCCACGTCCAGCGTCTGGGTGAGCAGCGTGCCCGTGTCGTGGACGCTCAGTCCCATGGGCCCCGCCAGGAGACTCCCGGCGAAGACGCCGCCCCAATCGCCCCCGCTCCAGGTCTGCTCCACCAACTCCTCGTCGCGCGTGGTGACGGCGATGGCGCGCGCGCCCAGGTGCGAAAGCAGCGTGGGGAAGCAGCGCCGGAAGCACTGGGTGAGCGTCTCGCGCTCCCGCAGGCTCTCCTCCAGGAGGTCGTCCGTGACACGTCCCAGCTGGCGCAGGTAGCGGTACTCCTCCAGGGACAACTCAACGGGTGGGGACGTGGGCGCCGGGGTCATGTCCGCCCCTTGTACCGCCGCCCGGGGGGACTGTCACAAGGCCGGCACGTGCTTCGTTCCGCCCACGACGACGCCGTCCTGGACCTCGATGAGCCAGTAGCCCTCCTTCCCCGCCTGGGTGGAGGAGCCCGCGCCGAACAGGTGGGGCCGGTCGTCGGTGGCCGGGTGGTGGTAGCGCTGGTGGATGTGGCCGTGGAGCACCGCGAAGCGCGGGCCCGGCAGGAGCTGCATGAGCGCGTCCGCGTCACGCAGGCCGTGGTGCCAGCCGTCCGCGTGGTTCGCGGCACCGCGAGGCGCGTGGTGCACCACCACCAGGATGGCGCGGCCGTCCAACCGGGCGTCCTTCAGCAGGGCCGCCAGGCCTTCGAGCTGGGCGGGGCCCACGGTGCCGTAGGACAGGCCGGGCGTGGGCAAGGGGCGCGCGGAGCACAGGCCCACCACCGCGGCGCCCTCCCCCACCAGCCTCACGAAGGGGAACGCGCCCTCGCGGCGGTACTCCGGCAGGTCGCTCTCCAGCAGATCCCCGAAGTGCCGCGCGAAGCGGCCGTCACGCGCGGCGCCGGGGGTGAAGACGTCGTGGTTGCCGGGGATGACCGTGCAGCGCGCGGGCGTGGGGGCCAGGGGCGCCAGCGCGGCGCGGGCGGCGCGGAACTCGCCTTCCAGGGCGTAGGCGGTGAGGTCGCCAGAGAGGATGAAGTGGTCCACGCCGTGCGTGCCCGCCTCGCGGGCGATGGTGGACAGCGTGGCCTGCGCGTTCCGGTAGGCCTTCGCCCGGCCTCCCGCCGTCAGCTCGACGAGCGCCACCCAGCGGCGCCAGCCCAGCTTGCGCAGCGGCAGGGCGAAGTAGTCCTCGGTGATGTGGACGTCGGAGCAGTGCAGGAAGCGCATGGAGGGAGTCACACCCCAGGGAACGGAAGGAAGCGGCAGGGCATTCTCTCCCAGCGCGCGGTGCGGGCGGGGAAGTTATGGTCGCCGCCACGATGCGAGGACGCTTCGCCCCCAGCCCCACCGGCCGCATGCACCTGGGCAACATGAGAAGCGCGCTGCTGGGCTGGCTCCAGGCCCGGGCCGCGGGCGGCGCGTTCCTGCTGCGCATCGAGGACCTGGACCGCGCGAGATGCCGCCCCCAGTTCCTCCAGGACCTCTACGAGGACCTGCGCTGGCTGGGCCTGGACTGGGACGAAATACCGCTCATCCAGAGCGAGCGCGACAGCGTCTACCGCGAGGCCCAGGAGAAGCTGACGCGCGAGGGGCTCATCTACCCGTGCTTCTGCACGCGCGCGGAGATCGCCCGCGCCGCGAGCGCTCCCCACGGCCTGTCCGACGAAGGCCCGCGCTACCCCGGCACCTGCGCGCGCCTCACCGCCGAGCAGGTTTCGGAACGTGCCCGCACGCGAGCCCCCGCGTACCGCTTCCGCGCGAGGGAAGGCGAGGTGCGCTTCGTGGACGAGCTCATGGGCCCGTACGTCCAGGACGTGCAGGCGCTGGTGGGGGACTTCGTGGTGCGCCGCAATGACGGCGTGGCCAGCTACCAGCTCGCGGTGGTGGTGGACGACGCGGCCAGCCGCATCACCCACGTGCTGCGCGGGGACGACCTGTTGCCCTCCACGCCCCGGCAGCTCCAGCTCTACGCCGCGCTGGGCCTGAGCGCGCCCGCGTTCCTCCACGTGCCGCTGGTGATGGGCGAGGACGGCAAGCGGCTGGCGAAGCGCGACGGGGCGTTCGCGCTCGCGGAGCTGAGGGCGCGCGGCCGGCCTCCCGAGCACGTCCTGGGCCTGCTCGCCGCTTGGAGCGGCCTGGGCGACGGCAGCCCGGTGACGCTGCCCGCGCTCGTCGCGCGCTACCGCACGGACGTGCTTCCTCGCGAGCCGGTGGTGGCGCGCGAGGCACTGCTCCTCGACGCGCTCGGCCTGCGCTGAGGCCACCCGGCCCTCCGCCCCACCCTTCGGGGCGGGGCGGCCGTGAAGCAGTGAAACGAAGTGGCTTCCCCGGTGCACACCTTCAGCCCAGACACGTACGTCCGGACCGTGCCCAGGCGCGGCTTCGGCGACTCACGGGAAGCGAGGGTGGAGTCCAATGGCAGCCATTGTTGAAAGCGAACGAGCCGGCAATATCCCAGCGGTGCCGGGCAGTGCGTACAAGCTGAGCTGGGGCGCCATCTTCGGTGGCACCTTCGTCGCGCTGGGCGTCTGGATATTGCTCTACACGCTGGGGCTGGCGCTGGGCCTGTCGTCGGTGAACCCCGCCGACGCGGGGAGCGCGAAGTCCGCGGGCATCTTCACCGGCATCTGGAGCGTGCTCGTGCCGCTGGTGGCGCTCTTCGTGGGCGGCGTGGTGGCCGCGCGCAGCGCGGGCATCGTGGACAAGGCGGGAGGCGCCATGCACGGCGCGGTGCTCTGGGGCCTGACGACGCTCATGGGCGTCCTCGTGCTGGGCATGGTGCTGTCGAGCGTGCTGGGCGCGGTGTTCAACGTGGGCAAGGCCGCGGTGGGCGCGGGTGGCGCAGCCGCCGTGGGCGCGGTGACGGGCGGAGGTGAAGCCGCGAAGGCGTTCGGCCTGGACGCCAACGACGCGCTCGCGCCGGTGAACCAGCGCCTGAGGCAGGAAGGCAAGCCCACCATCACCGCGAACCAGCTGGAGGCCGCGACCAAGGACATCGTCACCGAGGGCGTGCGACAGGGCCGCATGGACCGCGAGCTCCTGGTGAGCAACATCGCGCAGAACACCAAGCTGTCGCGCCAGGACGCGGAAGGCGTGGCCGACCGTGTGCAGCAGCAGGTGGACCAGGCCAAGACCAAGGCCAGTGAGGTGGGCCAGCAGGCACAGCAGGGCGCGCTGAAGGTGGCGGACCGCTCCGGCCGCGTCTTCTGGGGCATCTTCGCGGGGCTCCTGCTGGGGCTCGTCGCGGCGGTGCTCGGCGCCACGCTGGGCGTCAGCCGCAAGCAGCGCATCCGCGCGGAAGGGGCGGTGGTGGTGCCCCCGACGACGCCCACGACGCCTGGCTCGCGGCGCGAGGTGTATCCGTAGCCTCGGGCGCTCGCGTGCATCCCCGCTTCACGGCCCTTCGTGAGGCGGGTATGACACGCGGGCTCCCGGCCCATGGCGTCCTCGCACCGCACCGTCGTCCGCTGGCTCCTCATCCCCGGCCTGAGCCTGGGGCTGTTCCTGCTATTCACCCTGGGGGCCGCGTGGGTGACGCGCTTCACGGACGCACCGGAGCTGCCTGAACCGGCCGCGCCACCGCCGGCCCTTCCGCCGCGCGCGACCGCACCGGTGCCCCCCGAGCCCTCC
>NZ_RAWP01000202.1:0-6690 GCF_003668935.1 Corallococcus sp. AB032C
TCACCGGCTCGCCTCGCGACGGCGCGCTCCGTCGATGCCGGTACACCCACGACTGCAACGTGCTCAGCCGCACGCCCCGCGCCAACGCGAACTCCCGCTGCGTCTGCCCGCTGGCCTCGAACGCTTCCGCGATGCGCGCCCACTCCGGCTTCTCCACCTGCTTCGCCATGCCCGGAAGCGTCCGCCGCGCGCTGCGCCCCCGGCAATCCCTCACGGCACGTCATTGGCCGGACGGTTACAGGCGTTCCCCTTCCTCACGGACCTTGCCCACGCCGGGGACCAGCCAGTACAGGCGCTGCTTCTCTTCCTTCACCTCGCCGCTCTTGTTCAGCTTGTCGCGCTGGACCTTGATGGCATTGGTGAACGTGCCCGCGGGCGTCGTCACCGTGACGTCCTTCTCCAGCACCTTCCAGACGTACGTCGGATCCTTCCCCTCCGTCCCGCCCGTCGCGTAGGGGATCCAGCTCGCCTTGGCAGTATACTCGGTGGTGTAGCCCTCATTGATCCAGAGACGGGCCTTCCTGTCGGATCGAAGCCTAAATCGGCCCCACAGGGGAGTCTCGTTGTTCGCAAGCGCAATGGAGATGTCGCGGTTATGAATGAAGACCCGTTTGGGAAGGTCGATGCGAAGGGCTTGCCTCCCCGGCCGGAAAGTAGTCCGCATTACTCAACTGTTTTTGAGGCCCAGTTGGCGGAAGGTGTGCATTACCCGGGGCAGCGGGATGGGATTCACTTTGCTGAGGCGAATAAACAGCTTTATGAAGCAATGCGAAACGACCCTGTTTTTGCGAAGAGGCTTGAGCAGCTCTTCCCGGGGCTTGAAAGGGCGGTCAAGCCGGGAGCCCGAGGCGCATTCTCAGAAGATGCCCCGAAGGGTTTGACGTGGCGTCATGAGGCAAATCGAAAGGGAGTTATGCAGCTGCTCCCGCTGAAGCAGCATCAGGCTGCGGGGCCTGTTCAGCACGTGTTGCATCCCGGTCAAAAGGGGGGTATGGAGAATTGGGGAGGTAAGCGATGAGTGGTGAAGGGTTTGAGTCGTTGGGTCAGGTGTTGCTTGAGGTGGATGAGGATAGGACCTATGGGTTTGCGCTGTATATGCGTGATGGTCCGCCTTGGTTGGGGAGTACTGAGTGTATGTTTTTGGAGCGGGACGTTTATTCTGGAGAGCTTCCGGAGGCGGCGGCTGGTAACGGATTGAGGTATATTTTGTCTGGGTCTCATGTGTTTCAGGTGGTGAATAATGCGCGACAGCAGCGTCCTGATGCTGGTGTTGCCGATCTTGTCGAGGCGTTGAGTTTCTATTTTAGAAACGATGCCTTTATTGTGTTTTGAGCTGGTTTGGTCTCTGTGGGTTGAGGTGTTGGGTTGGCGATAAAGAAAGCCCGGGCCAGCGCATCCCTCGCGCCAACCCGGGCCCCAATCCCATCTAGATGAATCAGCGGCCTACGGCTTCTTCACGTCGTAGGACACCAGTTCCTCCAGGCGTTCCCCTTCCTCGCGGACCTTGCCCACGCCGGGAACCAGCCAGTACAGACGCTGCTTCTCCTCCTTCACCTCGCCGCTCTTGTTCAGCTTGTCGCGCTGGACCTTGATGGCATTGGTGAACGTGCCCGCGGGCGTCGTCACCGTGACGTCCTTCTCCAACACCTTCCAGACGTACGTCGGATCCTTCCCCTCCGTTCCGCCCGCCGCGTAGGTGATCAGCTCACGCACCTTGTCCTGGTGTTCCCAGGGCACGGAGGCCGGCGTCGCCGCCAGGGACTTCATCATCGCCGGGGACCAGGTCGTTGCCTTGGCGGCCAGGCCGTCCGTGACGTCCTCCTCGCGCAGGCGCACCACCAGGCCGTTGGTCAGCTCCAGTTGCCAGGACTTCTCTTCGTAGACCGTGCCGGACTTCGTGCGGTCCTGCCGGCTGTGCACCTTCACGGCCGTCATCGTCGTGTCCGGCACCGTCTCCGGACCCTGCACCGTCACGACCTTGTTGAAGACCCCCTCCACGTCATCCGTGATGCGGTAGGTCCAGGTGGAGCCCGTGGTCAGCGGCCAGAGCGTCGTCACCTCCGCCTGCTGATCCGGCTTCGTGCCGCCGCCCGTGCCCGGGTCCACCGCGTTGCCCGGCAGGTCCACCGTGCCGTCGGGATTCGTCGTGGGCGCACCCGGATCATTCCCCGTCGGCAGGCTGCCCCCACCGCCACCACAGGCGGCGATGGCTCCGCACGCCGCGAACAGCACCGCCAGCTTCCTGAACTTCATACCGTCTCCTCCCGCGCGCCCTTCGCGCTCACCGCCGTCCACCGCAGGCCCCGCAAGGGCGCCCCTTCCGTCCGTCCCAACGCCGCCGCCAGGCTTCCAGGCTCCGGCTCCTCCACTTCCAGCTCCACGCGCCGCGCGGAGAAGTCCATCGCGCAGCTCTTCACCAGCACGTTGCGCTCGCCCAGCGCTGCCCTCAGCGTGGCCTCCGCTCGCACCAGGTCATCCGCCTGCGCGGACACCACCATCCGCTGCCTGGCCTCCTTCGTCGCCACGGCCTTCTTCTCGAACAGGTCCAGCACGAAGAGCAGCACCGCCACGAACCCCGTGCCCACGCACGCCAGCACCAGGTTCCCGTGGCCGCATGCCATGCCCAGGCCAATCACCAGGAACAGGATGGCCGCGTCGCGCGGGTCCTTCAGCCCCGAGCGGAACCGCACGAACCCGCCCAGGCCCACCAGACCGAAGGCCTTCGCCACGCTGTTGCCAATCACCGCGGTAATCACCGCCGCCGCCGCGCAGAGCAGAATCTGCGCCTGCACCATCTCCACCTTCGGCAGCGGCTTGCCCGTCAACATCCGCCACGGCCGCGACGACAACAGCGCGCCAATCACCGCCGACGCCACCAGCCGGGGGAGGATGGCCCCCATCGACAGCGACTGCAGCTCCTGCTCCACGTCCTGGAACAGGGCTCCGAACGGACCCTCCATGGGCGTCATGCCTCCTGCCGCCCGGCGTCCACTCCCAGCGTCTCCGCCAGCGCCCGCGCCGGCCGCTGCGCCTGCTCCAGCGCGCGAGCGTGCGCCACCACCGCGTACGCGTTGCGCAGCACCGGCAGCTTCCCGGCCTGCTCCTCCAGGATGCGCTCCAACAGCGCCCGCGTCTCCGCCACCAGCGGCAGCCCGCGCATCGACGACACCACCGTCGCTGGCCACCGACGCGCCGCGGAGGCCCGCAGCTTCCACGCGGCCGGCGAGTCCATCCCGTCCACGGAGTCCAACGCCTCCTTGGTGGACTGCGCGCCCCGCTCACGCATCGCCCAGGCCCGCGGCGTGTCCACGCCGGTCAGCGAACGCAGCACCAGCTTCAGCGCTCCCTTCTCCAACTGCTCGCGCAGGCCCACCGCCACCGGCGTCTCCAGCCCCGTGGTGCTCTTCAGCACCGCCAGCCGGTCGTGCGGAATCAGCGCGTCGCGCAGCGCCTCCGCGCGCTCCGTGCTCAGGCCGCCCAGGCTGCGCGCCACCTCCGAGTACAGCTTGCGCTGCATGCCCGCCTCGCGGACCACCCAGGACTCCTCGCCGTCCACGCCCACCAGACCCAGCAGCACCGCGGCCAGGTGG
Organism: Corallococcus sp. AB032C; assembly: GCF_003668935.1. Lineage (NCBI taxonomy): Bacteria > Pseudomonadati > Myxococcota > Myxococcia > Myxococcales > Myxococcaceae > Corallococcus > Corallococcus sp. AB032C. Next base: position 3,591 of record NZ_RAWP01000202.1, read on the forward strand.
CCGTCCTTCAGGCCCCGCTCGCGCAGCGCCCACGCTTCCGGCGAGTCCTGGCGCTTGAGCCCCTCCAGCACCGCCGCTGGCGCCTGCGCGTACAGCCGCTGCCGCAGCGCGTGCGAGCGCGGGGACGTCACGAACCCCAGACCCTCCGCCACGTCCGCCGGCACGCTCGCCGACAGCACGTCGCGCAGCGTCCACGCCGTGTCGTCATCCAGCCCGCTCAGGCTTCGCGCCACCAGGCCCGGCAGCCGCTCCGCGTACGCCACCCGGCGTTGGTGCGCGGGCAGGCCCGGGATGCCGTTGAGCAGCCACGCCGCCAGCTGTGGCTCGCGCGCCTCCAGGCCGTCCACCGCCTGGAAGAAGCGCTCCTCCACGTCGTCCACCGACACCGCGCCCGGCGCTGGCGGGGGAGGGGCGGGGACCAGCCGCTGCACCGGCTGCTCACGTCCCTCCAGCCGCGCGACCACCGCGTCCACCAGGCGCTGCTCCAGCACTCGCAGCGGCTGATCATTGTTCTCCAGGATGATCCACCGCGCCGGGTCCTTCCGGGCCTGCGCCAGGAACGCCTCGCGCACGCGCACCGCCAGCCCCGCGCCGACCAGTCCCTTGCGGCTGTCCGCGTCGTTCTCCTTGCCGCTCTGCACCTTGCCCAGCCGCTTGCGCAGCCGCGCCAGGTCCGGGTCGACGTCCACCAGGATGACCAGGTCCGGCCACAGCCCCTGCGACGCCAGCTCGCACGCGGGCAACAGCTGCGCCTCCTTCAGGCCCCGCCCACCGCCCGTCAGCGCCAGCTGCGAGTACAGGTAGCGGTCGGTGATGCACACGTCGCCCCGCTTCAGCGCGGGCGCGATGATCTCTTCCAACTGCTGCGCGTCACGGGCCAGGTTCAGGAAGAACTCGGCGCGCGGGCCCATCTCCAGCAGCTTCGCGTCGCGCGTCAGGTCGCGGATGCGCCGCGCGGTGGGCGACTGCAATTCACCGCCCTCGCGCGCGTGCGCGACCTTGTAGCCCAGCCGCTTCAGCCGGGCCGCGAGCAGGTTGGACAGCGTCGTCTTGCCGCTGCCGTCAATGCCTTCGAAATCGATGAACACGGTGCCCTAACCCCCTACGACCCCAACGCCACCTGATGTGAAGGCATGCACCCGCGACATGCCCTCCGCGAACTTGCTGTACGCCGTCGCTCCCCCCGGATTGAGGGCCGACAGCCACTCGGGCAGCGCCGCCCCGAGGTGCTTCACCTCCACCACCACCCGCGAGTCCTCCCACACGGGCATCCCCAGCCGCTCCACCGTCAGCGCCACGGGCGACAGGGCCAGCTCCGGCGATACGGCGTGGAAGCCGATGTCCCGGTCCACCGTCACCCGCCACTCCTGCGACACCTGGTACACGTGCCGCCGGTACGTCACCGCCAGCACCGGCGACAGGCTTCCCCCCGCGATGAGCGGCAACAGGCTCACGCCGCCCTTGAGGGTCCGGCCCAGCTCCGCGCGCGGCACCCACACGCGCCGCTTCCGCGTGAGCCCGCCACGCTCGAGCTTCACCTCCAGCACCACGCGCTCGCGGCCCGCCGCGCCCACGTCCGGCGAGTACTCCTTCGTCCTCACCTTGAGGCAGTCGTCCGGCGTGCGCAGCGCGCGCATCGCCAGCGGATGGCCCGGCTTGTCGAAGTACACCGACACGATGCGCGTGGGCGGCGGCAGGTAGCCCCCCAGCTCCTGCGACAGCCTCGCGCAGACCGACTTGGCGTCCTGGGCCTCCAGCACGCGCTTGAATTCACGCCGCAGCTTCGTCACTTCCCCTTCAGCGAACGAGATCATCTCCAGGTGTCTCCTCAACGGAAGCGGGTGGCGAGCTGCACCGACAGCTCGAGCGCGGGCGCCACGTCCCCCGGCCGGAGCGCACGCTCCGCCTGGACCTGCGCCTTGAACAAATCCGCCAACAACACGTTGAGCCCCCCCGTCACCGAATGCCCTTGCGCCTGGATGCCACCCTGCAATTGCAGCGCCTCCGCCCCCACCACCGGTTGCACCGCCCACCCGTTGTGGCCTACCGGCACCGTCCAGTAGGCCAGCACCGACTGCGACTGGAACGGCCCCAACGCCAGCCGGCCCATCGCCGCCTCACCCGTCAACGACAGCCCCCAGAGGTTCAGCTCCGCGTCCGCCGCCGTCGCGTACTGCTTCGTCCCGTCAATCACCTGCGTCAGGTACGTGCTCGTGCCCAGCGTGAGGAACTTGAACGGGCGGATGCTCAGCCGCGCGGAGCCGTCCTCGCTCAGCCGCTTCCCGGTCGCGTCCTCGCCGCCCTCGAAGAGGCCCGCGGAGAACTTCAGGCCCCACGCCGCCTTGAGCCGCATCTCGCCCATCACGCCCAGGCGCCGCCCGCCCAGGGAGTTCGTCTCCGTGAGGTAGTCCTCGACCAGGCCGCGCTCCTGGATAGGCAGCCGCCACGCAGACTCCTGCGAACGCTGCAGGAAGGGCGACTTGAAGCGGCCCGCGTACAGCCGCATGCGCTTGCCGTCGTCCGCCAGCCGGACGAACGCGTCCTTGAGGATCGTCTTGGAGGCGAGATCCGCGCTCACCTCCGCTTCCAGGTTGGACAGCGACGCGGCCACGCCCACGCGCGCGGACTCGATGCCCAGGTCGCGCTCGTACTTCTGGCGCTCGTCCGCGGCGGCCCGCGCGAACACGCGGCCGAACACGCGGATCCGCTGCTGCGGCCCGCCCTTGTCGTCCACCTTGTCCGCTTCGTCCGGCGCCTCGCCCAGCGTGTCCGCCTTGGGGCCCGTGTCCTTCTTCTTCTTCTTCTTGCCCGGCACCGCCGCGTCCGGCACCGGCGCGCCCGGCTCGGAGACCTGCTCCGGCGCACCCATGACGGGCCCCTGCGAACCGCCAGGCATCGCCTGCGCCACCGCGCCTTCCAGCGCGTCACCTGTCCCGTCCGCCGGCTTCTTCGCGTCGTCGTCTCCGGACACCTCGAGCGGCCGGTCTACTCCCTCCGCCGCCGCGTCCTCGTCCGGCTCCGGCGCCGCGCTCGCGACCGCCGGCAGGCCCAGGAGGACCGCGACGAGCAGTCCCCGCCGCCACCCCTTCTCCTCCAGCCC